>NZ_JBEXUE010000682.1:0-4190 GCF_040614275.1 Streptosporangium sp. NPDC006013 | reverse complement strand
GGCGAACTGGATGGAGACCGCCGACCGGCGCCCCGTGCGCACCAGGCCCCGCATCAGATGCGGCACCTCGCCCATCGCCCGCAACGCCGACAGCTCCAGCCGCACCGGAACCACCACCGCCCGATCCGACCCGACCGCGGCCTCGAACGCCGCGAGCCCCTGCTCGGCCGACAACGCCGGCACCCCCGTCCGGCTGATCCGCCGCATCTCGACCTCACCCAGCGTGCCGGTCATCCCCGCGTCCTGGGCCCAGGCACCCCACGCCAGCGACAACCCCGCCAACCCCTCGGCCCGGCGCACCTGAGCCAGCGCGTCCAAGAACACATTCGCCGCCGCGTAGTTGCCCTGACCAGGCGATCCCACCACCCCCGCCATGGAGGAGAACATCACGAACGCCGCCAGATCCGCATCCCGGGTGAGCTCGTGCAGATGCCAGGCCCCATCCACCTTCGGCCGCAACACCGCATCCAGACCCTCCGCCGTCAGCGACGGAATCGTGCCGTCGGCCAGCACACCGGCGGTGTGGATCACCGCGGTCAGCGGATGGTCGGCATCCACCCGCGCCAGCAGGCCCGCCACCTGATCCCGATCGGCCATGTCACACGCCGCGATCGTGACCTCAACGCCGTGCGCGATCAACTCGGCCTGCAACTCCACCGCACCCGGAGCGTCCAGACCCCGACGGCTGGTCAGCAGCAGATGACGCACCCCACGCTCGGCCACCACATGCCGCGCGAACAGCGCGCCCAGACCACCGGTACCGCCGGTGATGAGCACCGTGCCCTCCGGGTTCCAGCGCCGGGGCATGGTCAGCACGATCTTGCCGGTGTGCCTGGCCTGGCTCATGAACCGGAAGGCATCACGGCTCCGGCGCACATCCCACGCGGTGACCGGCAACGGCCGCAGCTCACCGGCGGCGAACAGCTCCATCAGCTCGGTCAGGATCTGCTGCAACCGCTCAAAACCGGCGTCCAGCATGTCGAACCAGTGATACACCAGCCCGGGGAACTGCCCCTGGTCGCGGATGTCGAGCTTGCCCATCTCGATGAACCGGCCATCCGGGCGCAGCAACCGCGCCGAGGCGTCGATGAGCTCCCCGGTCAGCGAGTTGAGCACCACATCGATGCCCCGCTCACCACACACCTCCCGGAACCGCTCCTCGAACTCCGCACTCCTGGAGGAGGCGATGTGGTCGTCGGGGATGCCCATCGAACGCAGCACCTCCCACTTCGCCGGGCTGGCCGTGGCGAACACCTCCACGCCCAGCCGCTGCGCCAGTTGGATCGCCGCCATACCCACACCACCGGTGCCGGCGTGCACCAGCAGCCGCTCCCCCTCCCGCAGCCCGGCCAGGTCCATCAGCCCGTAGTAGGCCGTCAGGAACGTCACCGGGATCGTCGCGGCCTGCTCGAACGAGATCCCGTCGGGGATCTTGGACAGGACGTGGGTGCTGGTGACCACCGGGCCGAACGCGCCTTCGGTCAGACAGACCACCCGGTCGCCCACGCGCAGATCCTCGACCTCGGGACCGACCTCAAGCACCACGCCGGCGGCCTCACCGCCCATCTCGCCGACCTTGTCCTGGAACCAGCCCAGCGCGTTCAACCCGTCCAGCAGGTCACGGAAGTTCACCCCCGCCGCGTGCACCGCCACCCGCACCTGCCCGGCCTCCAACGGCTCAGCCGTCTCCTCATACGAGATGAGCTCCAACGCCTCCAGGCTGCCCTTGGCCCGGCTACCCAACCGCCACGCCGTACCGGACGGAGGCAACAGACCCGCACCCGACGCCAACGACGCCAACCTCGGCACCCTCACCCCACCGTCGCGCACCGCCACCTGCGGCTCGCCGGAGGCCAGCAGCCCGCCCAGCACGCCGAGCGGCACCGACTCCTCGTCCACGTCGACCAGCACGAACCGGCCCGGGTTCTCCGACTGCGCACTACGCACCAGACCCCACACCGCCGCGGCCGCCAGATCGGTCACCACCTCACCCTCACCCGACGCGACCGCACCCCGGGTAACGAACACCAGCCGCGACTCGGCGAACCGATCATCGGCCAACCACCCCTGCAACAAACCCAGCACCCCGGCCGTCACCGCATGCGCCGACGCCACCACGTCCCCGGCCGACGCGGTCTCGACCCCGGCCAGCACCGTCCCCGGCACCGCACCCGCCTCGGCCAGCGCCGACAGATCACGATGAACCACGACCGACTGCCCAGCCGACTCCCACCTCCCCGCAAGACCCAGCACGTCCGGCTCGAACCCCGCGAAACCGACCACCGCCACCGGCGCCGGATCGGCCACAGCAACCTCCGAGAGCGCGCTCCACTCCAGCCGGAACAGCCCATCGCGCTCCGCCGCCCGACCATCGCCCGCAGCCGCGAGCTGACCGGGCGAGAACGGGCGCAACACCAACGACCGCGCCGACAGCACCGGCTGCCCGGCGACGTCCACCGCCGTCAACGTGACCGAGTCGGCAGCGGTCCGGCTCATCCGCACCCGCAACATCGCCGCCCCACCCGCGTGCAGGCTCACCTCACTCCAGGAGAACGGCAACCGGCCACCCTCCACCGGCTCCAGTCCGATGAACGGCACCATGTGCAGCGCCGCGTCCAGCAGAGCCGGATGCACCCCGAACGAACCCGCGTTCAACGCCGCCTGCTCAGGCAGGCCGACCTCGGCGTACACCGCACCGTCCGTCCCCCGCCAGGTCGCCCGCAGCCCCTGGAACACCGGACCGTACTCGAACCCGCCCGTTGCCAGTCCCTCGTACAACCCGTCCAGCTCGACAGCGGTCGCGCCGGCCGGGGGCCACACCGCCGCGTCGAACGGCACGGCAGGGGACGTGCCGGTAGCCAAAGTACCGGTCGCGTGCCGCACCCACGGCACGTCGTCCGCGGCCCGCGCCGACCGCGCATAGACGTTCACGCTCCGGTGGCCCGACTCCTGGGCGGCCCCCACCCACACCTGCACCGCGACGGCATCGCTCTCGCCCAGCACCAACGGCGCCGTCAGGGTGAGCTCCTCCACCTGATCGCAACCAACCTGGTCACCGGCCCGGATCGCCAGCTCCAGGAACCCGGTCCCCGGGAAAATCACCGTTCCGGCCACCGCGTGATCGGCCAGCCACGGCTGCGCACTCACCGACAACCGCCCGGTCAGCAGCACCCCGTCGGAGTCGGCCAGGCCCACGGCGGCGCCCAGCAGCGGATGATCCGCCGCCACCAGCCCCGCCGCCGCCACGTTCCCCGCACCGGAACCGGCCTCGGGCCAGTAACGCTGGTGCTCGAAGGCATAGGTCGGCAGATCGACCCGGCGCCCGCGCGGGAGCACCGCCTGCCAGTTCACCGGCACCCCGTGCACGTGCAGACGAGCCAGCGCCGTCATCACCGCCGTGCGCTCGTCCTGGTCCCCGCGCAGCACCGGCACCAGCACGGCGGCCTCGTCGCGGTCGGCGTCGAGAGTACCTGCGGCCATGGCGGTCAGCACGCCGTCGGGGCCGAGTTCCAGATACGCCCGCACGCTCTGAGCGCGCAGGGTACGGATGCCGTCGGCGAAGCGAACCGCGCCGCGTACCTGGTCGACCCAGTAGTCGGGCGAGCACAGTTGCTCGGTCGTGGCCACCTCGCCGGTCACGTTCGAGACGACCGGGATTCGCGGCGCGCTGTAGGTCAGCGTGCGGACCAGGGCGCGGAAGTCCTCCAGCATCGGATCCATCAACGGCGAATGGAACGCGTGCGACACCCGCAACCGCTTCGTCCGCACCCCGCGCTCCTCCAGAGCGGCGGTCACCTCAAGGACCGCCTCCTCGGCACCGGAGATCACCACCGAGGCCGGACCGTTCACCGCCGCGACCGACACCTGGTCTTCGTGCCCGGCCAGCAGGGCGACGATCTCCTCCTCGGAGGTCTGCACCGACACCATCGCCCCACCGGCCGGGAGCACCTGCATCAACCGCGCCCGACCCGCCACCAACGCACACGCATCGGCCAGCGACAGCACCCCCGCCACATGCGCCGCGGTGATCTCCCCGATCGAATGACCGGCCAGCGCATCCGGCCGTACCCCCCACGAGGACACCAACCGGAACAGCGCCGTCTCCACCGCGAACAACGCCGGCTGCGCCCACCCCGTCTGGTCGAGTGCCTCCGCCTCGACCGACCCCGGCTCGGCGAACAACACCTCCC
>NZ_JBEXUE010000681.1:0-4190 GCF_040614275.1 Streptosporangium sp. NPDC006013 | reverse complement strand
CAGCGTTCGAGGCCGTAGTGTCCGAGCACCACCAGGCCGGGCACGCCGGCCAGGGAGCCGTACTCGACGGCCGTGGCGGCCGGGCGGCCGGTCACGACCACCACGGCGCCGACCAGGCCGCCGAGCCTGGCCAGCACCTCGGGCCCACCAGGATGGATTCTGGCCTCCGCGGGGTCGGAGACGATCGGGGACAGCGTGCCGTCGAAGTCGAGCCCGATCACCGCTCCCCCGGGGTCGGCCACGATCGCCTTCAGTCCGTCGGGCGGGTTCGCCGTCATGTCCGGCTCCTCTCCGTCTCCACCGTCTCCATCGGCCCCGCCCTCCGGCGATCGCCCGCCTGACCGGTCGTACCCGGAGATCAGCAACGCAAGCCATCTTTCCCGGCTTCTCGGCCAATCCGGGCGCGCCTCATCAGTCCCACCCTCCGCGGCCGGCTGCCCGACCGGTCGTACCCAGCATCAGGGGCGAAAGCCCGTCTTCCGGGCGGCTCGGTCGCTCCGGCGCGTCTCACGGAGCCGGCGCAGGCGCTTGACCAGCATCGGGTCGTGGGCAAGTGCCGCAGGTAGCTCGATGAGCTCACTGAGCAGCTGGTAGTAGCGCGTCGCGGAGATGTCGAAGGCCTCGCGGACCGCCTGCTCCTTGGCGCCCGCGTGGCGCCACCACCGGCGCTCGAAGGCGAGCAACTCCCGCTCCCTGTCGGTGAGAGCACGCGACGCGGGCTCTCGGGCAGCCCCGCCGTCGGCACTGTCACCGGGGGTCGGCTCGGTGTCCATGGCTTCCTCCTCGGTCGGGGCACATGGCGATGACACCGCGCACACGCGGCCCGAAGTCAGAATAGTCCGGAATTTCGCGCTGTTCATGACGGATGCGGAGCCGTACAGTCACCAAGTGTGACCTCTGTCATCAGCCTTCTCACCGACTACGGACTGGAAGACGGCTATATCGCCGCCTGTCACGGCGTGATCGTCGGAATCTCTCCGGAGTCGCGAATCATTGACGTGTGCCATCTGGTGCCCCTGGGAGACGTACGGCGCGGTGCGGCGATCCTGGCCCAGACGATCACCTACCTGCCTCCCGGCGTGCACGTCGCCGCGGTGGATCCCAGCGGCTCGCGCAGGGCCGTGGCGGTCGAGGCCGGCGACCACGTGTTCCTGGGCCCGGACAACGGGCTGCTGTCGTGGGCGATCCACGCCAGCGGAGGCGCGCGGGCCGCCTACGAGCTGTCCAACGAGGAGTTCTTCCTGCCCCCTCTCTCGCCGACCTTCCACGGGCGCGACCTCTTCGCGCCCGTCGCGGCGCATCTGGCGATCGGGCGGCAGCCGGCCGAACTGGGGCCGGAGATCCCGATAAACCGATTGATCTCGCTGCCCGCGCCCACCTCGACGGTCCAGGACGACTATGCCGAGGGGGAGGTGCTGTCGGTCAACCGGCACGGCAACGTCCAGCTGTCGATCGGCGCCGCCGACCTGGTGACGCTGGGTGTCTCACCGGGAGACACCCTGGTGGTCTGGCTGGGCGGATGGCGGCTCGCGGTGCCGTTCAGGGAGTCCTTCACCGCGGTCCCTCCCGGGGAGGTCGTGGCCTTCACCGACTCGGTCGGACTGGTCGCGCTGGCGATCAACTCCGGCGACGCCTCCCAACGACTGGGCCTGCCGCCGGGAGCCCGCGTGCGTCTCTCACCCGCGCCATGACATGTGGGTCGGCGGCCGGCCCGCGGATCTCCGCCGGGCCCGCTCCCCGAAGGGGGGATGTTACCTAGCAAGCGCTTGTGTCATATTGGCCCTATGACCGCACCCGTGATCAACGGCTGGTTCACCGTGGACGGCGGCACCGCGCACCTGCTCGGCACCCGCTGCGCGGACTGCCGGACCGTCTACTTCCCGCCCCGGACGGGCTTCTGCCGCAACCCGTACTGCGACGGCGAGGACCTGGCGGAGACGCGCATGCCGCGCCGGGGCACCGTGTGGTCCTACACCAACTCCTGCTACCCACCGCCCGCCCCGTTCGTGACCGCCGATCCCTATGTTCCCGTCACCCTCGCGGCGGTGGAGCTGGCGGGGACGGGGATCGTCGTGCTCGGTCAGGTCAAGGACCTCACGGTGGACGACCTGCGGGTGGGCATGGAGCTCGAACTGACCACGGGCCCGCTCGCCGACGGCCCGCTGGTCTGGATGTGGGGCGCCCCCGGCACCCCCGGCACCACAGCGGAGCGGCAGAACGGGGAGAGTTCATGAGCGACGTCGTCATCCTCGGCGCGGGAATGCACCCCTGGGGCAAGTGGGGGCGGCCCTTCGTCGAGTACGGGGTGGCGGCGGCCAGGGCCGCGCTGCGCGACGCGGGTCTGGAGTGGACGGACGTGCGGTTCGTGGTGGGTGCCGACACCATCAGGAACGGCTACCCGGGCTTCGTCGCCGGCGCCACCTTCGCCCAGGCCATGGGCTGGAACGGGGCGCGCATCGCCTCGTGCTACGCGGCGTGCGCCTCGGGCGCGCAGGCGCTGGACATCGCCAGGACCCGCATCCTGGCCGGCCTCTGCGACGTGGCGCTGGTCGTCGGTGCCGACTCCACGCCGAAGGGGTTCTTCGCGCCGGTGGGCGGCGACCGCCCCGACGACCCCGACTGGCTCAGGTTCCGGCTGCTCGGCGCCACCAACCCGGCGTACTTCGCGCTCTACGCGCGCAGGCGGATGGCCCTGTACGGCGACACCGCCGAGGACTTCGCCGCCGTCAAGGTGAAGAACGCCCTCGCCGGCTCGACGAACGAGAACGCCCGTTACCGCAGGACCGTCACCGCCGCGCAGGTGCTCGCCTCCCCCCTGGTGGCCGACCCGCTGCGGTTGATGGACATCTGCGCCACCTCCGACGGCGGCGCCGCGCTGGTCCTGGCCTCCGCGGAGTTCGCCCGCCGCCACGGCGTGAGCCGCCCGGTACGGCTCGCGGCCGTCTCCACGGTGACACCGTCCTTCCCCAGCACCGTGCTCGAACTGCCGGACTTCGCCACCGACTCCACCGCGGCGGTGCCGCCCCCCGAGCGCCCGTTCCGCGCCGCCATCGCCCACGCCGCCTACGAGGAGGCGGCCCTGGGCCCCGACGACCTGTCGTTCGCCGAGGTGTACGACCTGTCCACCGCGCTGGAGCTCGACTGGGTCGAGGACCTCGGCCTCTGCGCGCGGGGCGAGGCCGCGAAGCTGCTGCGCGCCGGAGACACCGCGCTCGGCGGCCGGATCCCGGTGAATCCCTCCGGCGGGCTGGCCTCCTTCGGCGAGGCGGTCCCCGCCCAGGCCATCGCCCAGGTCTGCGAGCTGACCTGGCAGTTGAGGGGCGTGGCGGGAGCCCGGCAGGTGGAAGGCGCCCGGATCGGGCTGGCGATCAACCAGGGCCTGTTCGGCCACGGCTCTTCGATCATTGCCACAAGCTGACCATTCTTGACCCTCCCCAAAGCATGTCGCTGGATAGTCTCACTCCCGTTACTTTGAGTAGCCGCGCGCAGACGGTCCGTTCCAGAGACCCCAGACACTGCCGCGATTTCCTTCCAGGGGGAACCACACATGATTCGTCGTCTTCTCATCACTTCCGCGTGCGTCGGCATCGCCGTCCTCGCACCGGCCGTGGCCGCTTCCGCGTCCACGTCCTCCACCACCTCCACCACCAAGGCCGCGACCAAGTCCGTGGCCAAGGCCAAGGCCGCCAAGGCCGACTGCTGCGGCGTCGGCGTCGTCAGCGCGCCGCTCGCCGTCGCCTGCCCGACCGCCGTGGTCGCGGCTCCCACCGTGGTCGCGGCTCCCGTGTACGGGGGCGGCATCTACGGCGGCGGCGTCTACGGGGCCGGCTGCGGCGGCGTCTACGGCGGCGGGATCTACGGCGGCGGCGTCTACGGCGGCGGGATCTACGGCGGCGGCGTCTACGGGGGCGGCGTCTACGGGGGCGGCATCGGCGGCGGCATCCTCGGCGGCGGCATCGGCCGGGGCAACAACATCGTCGGCGGTGGCAACGTGATCAGCAGCGGTAGCGGCGTCGGCCACGGCGTCGGCATCGGCGGCCTCGTCGGCATCGGCGGCGTCGGCGTCGACATCCTCTAGTAGGGCGGCATCCTGCCGTAGTACGACAGGGCGCGGCCCCCACATCTCGTTGTGGGGTGAAAACGGGCGAGATCCCGCCGATCGGCTCGCCGGTCCGCGACGCCCGGGCGTA
>NZ_JBEXUE010000680.1:0-4204 GCF_040614275.1 Streptosporangium sp. NPDC006013 | reverse complement strand
CCGGCGACCGCGGCCCCCGCCGTGACCACGCGGCCACGCCCCGGCGACACCGCGTACGTGCTCTACACCTCCGGGTCCACCGGGCGGCCGAAGGGTTCGGTCCTGCTGGACGAGCGGTGGGGCGGGGTGGGCCTGGCGGAGCACGTGCTCGCGCCCGTGCTGCACGTTCTGGGGGAGTTCGCCGTGCCCGAGCCCTTCCTGGAGACCGCGGTCGTCGCCGGCCCGCTGATCCAGGAGGCGGCGCCCGAGGATTTCGCGGCGGCCTGGCTGCCCCGCATCGCCTCCGGTGACGCGCTGGTGGCGGTCTCGTTCGGCGAGCGCACCCCCGTCGCGCTGGAGGCCGGTCAGGCCGACCTGCTGCTCGTCTGCGAGAGCGATGGCGTACGCGCCCTGGAGAAGGGGGCGTTCACCGCGGAGTGGCAGGAGGCGGTCGATCCGCTCTATCCGCTCTACCGGGTCGCCTGGGACGCCGCGGACGGGCAGGTGATCAGCCGGGATGCCGCCGCGGTCGAACGGGCCTGGACGCGGGCCGTGGCCGGCGCCGCGTGCCTGCTCACCGGCGTGAGCCGGCACCTGCTCGACGTGACGGTCGACTACGTGAAGGTGCGCAGGCAGTTCGGCCGGCCCGTCGGATCGTTCCAGGCGGTGAAACACAAGCTGGCGAACGTCGCCACGGTGGTGGACCTGGCGGGTGCCGCCTCGATGGCCGCGTTTCGGGACACCGGCGCCTCGGACGCCGCCGTGCGGGCCGCGGTCGCCAAGGCGTACGCGGGTGAGGCGGCGAAACCGGCCGACCTGGAGGCGCTCCAGTTGCATGGCGGGATCGGGTTCACCTGGGAGTACGGGTTGCAGTTCTGGCTCAAGCGTTCGATGTCGCTGTCCGCCGCCTTCGGGACCGCCAGAGAGCACCGGCGCGCGCTCGCCGAGATGGTGGTCGCCCGTGCGGGAGGGCGGCGATGAGCACCGGGGACCTGGGGTTCTGGCGGATCGCCGAGCGCTTCCCCGATCGGATCGCCGTCGTCGCGCCGGACGGCTCATCGGTCACCGCGGGCGAGCTGCTGGCCCGGGTGAACCGGATCACGCGGCTGCTGCGTGGCCTGGGCCTGCGGCCCGGCGACCGGGTGGCGCTGGTGGCCGCGAACGAGATCGCGGCCCTGGAGACGGTCCTGGCCTGCCAGCAGGCCGGGTGGTACCTGATCCCGGTCAACACCGCGCTCAGCGCCGGTGAGATCGCGTACATCATGGGCGACTGCGCGCCGGGCGCCGTGGTGACCTCCCCGCGGTACGCGGACACCGTGCTGGCCGCGCTCGACGAGGTGGGTCTCGCCGGGGAGCGGCGCTTCTCCACCCTGCCCGCCGAGGGTTTTCGCCTGCTGGAGGAGGCCGCCGCTCCGTTCTCCGCCGACCGGGTCGAGGACCGCGTGTCCGGTGCCTTCATGGCCTACACCTCGGGCACCACGGGCCGTCCCAAGGGCATCAGCCGGGCGCTGGCCGGTGGCGATCCCGATGATGTCCTCGGCGCCGGGGCGCTTTGGCAACTGGGCATGTTCGACGTCGAGCCGCTCGGAGACGGCACCCATCTGGTGACCTCCCCGCTGTCGCACACCGCCGTGAACGGGCTGGCCCTGGCGTCGCTGCACCTGGGGCACCGGGTGGTGCTGATGGAGCGGTTCGACGCGACCGGGATGCTCCGGCTCATCCAGCAGGAGCGGGTGACCACGACGCACGTCGTGCCCACCCAGATGCACCGGCTGCTCGCGCTCGACCCCGAGGTACGCGCGTCGTTCGACGTGTCGAGCATGCGCAACCTGATCCACGGTGCGGGCCCCTGCCCGCCCGCGGTGAAGCGCGGGATCATCGACTGGTTCGGCCCGGTGGTGTACGAGTACTACGGCGCCAGCGAGGCCGCGGGAACCGTCATCGACTCCCGCGAGTGGCTGGCCAGGCCCGGCAGCGTCGGCAGGGCCCAGCCCGGCGCCGGCGTCCGGATCATGGACGATCACGGGCGCGAGCCGGGTCCGGGAGAGAAGGGCCGGGTCTACCTGGAGATGGGCCCCAGGGCCTTCGAATACCACGGCGACCCGGAGAAGACCCGCTCAAGCGTGACCGACGGCTACGTGACGGTGGGCGATCTCGGCTACCTCGACGAGGACGGATATCTCTTCCTGCTCGGCCGGACCGCCGAGGTCATCGTCTCCGGCGGGGTCAACGTCTACCCGGCCGAGGTGGAGGCGGCGCTGCTGGAACACCCCGACATCGCCGACGCCGCTGTCATCGGCATCCCCGACCAGGAGTGGGGCGAGATCGTCTGCGCGGTGATCCAGCCCATGGACGGGGCGCGTGAACGCGCCGCCGAGCCGGACTTCGGCGACGAGATCATCCGGTTCTGCCGGGAGCGGATCGCGCGGTTCAAGGTGCCCCGCCGGATCGAGACGGTGGAGACGCTCCCGCGCGGCGCCAACGGAAAACTCCGCAAGCACCTGCTGCCCCAGGCAGCGGGAGGAGCCGGCGAGCCCTCCGGCGGGCCGGCGGAAACGGACGGGAGGCGATCCGGATGAGCACGAAACCCCTGCCGCTGCCCACCCCTGACACCGCGGGCTTCTTCGAGGCCGTCGACGGGGGTGAGCTCAAGGTGCCGCGCTGCCGCGAGTGCGGCGACTTCTTCCTCTATCCGCGCGCGTACTGCCCGGCGTGCATGTCGGACCAGGTCGCGCTCGAACCGGTCTCCGGCGTGGCCACGCTGGAGTCGTACGTGGTCAACCACCGCGCCGCGCCCGGGTTCGAGGGCGAGGTGCCGTACGTGGTCGCGCTCGTCAGGCTGGCCGAGGGGCCCAGACTGCTCGCCACCGTCACCGGAGCCGGTGAGGCGGGGAGCGGGCTCGTCATCGACGGTGAGCTCGAAGTGGTCTTCGAACAGCGGGGTGAGCGGAAGGTCGTCGGATTCCGGCCAAGAAAGGATGAGGGATGAGCCTCCGAGGCAAGATCGCAATCGTCGGCGCCGCCGAGACGGACCGCATCGGCAAGGTCCCCGACATGTCCGCGCTGGAGCTGCACGCCCAGGCGGCCGTCAACGCGCTGCGCGACGCGGGCCTCACCGCGGCCGACGTCGACGGTGTCGCGTCCGCCGGTGAGTCTCCGATCGACGTGGCCGACTACCTGGGGATCGTCCCGGAATATCTGGACGGCACGAACGTCGGCGGCAGTTCGTTCATGCTGCACGTGCGGCACGCCATGGCCGCCATCGTGTCCGGGCTCTGCACGACCGTGCTGGTCACGCACGGCGAGTCCGGGCGCTCCCGGGTGGGCATGGTGCCGTGGGCGCCCGCGCCGCAGTCGTACATGGCGCAGTTCGAGGTCCCGCACGGCCCGATCGGGGCGCCGTCGCTGTTCCCGATCGGCGTACGCCGCTATATGCACACGTACGGGATGACCAGGGAGCAGCTCGCCATGGTCCCGGTCGTGCAGCGCCAGTGGGCGGCGGGTAACCCCCGCGCCAGGCTGCGCGACCCGATCACCGTCGAGGACGTGCTCGCGTCGCCCGTGATCGCCGACCCCATCCACCTGCTGCACTGCTGCCTGGTGACCGATGGCGGTGGCGCCCTGGTGCTGACCTCGGCCGAGCGGGCCCGCGACCTCGGCTCCGCGTCGCCGCCGGTCTACGTGCTGGGCGCGGGGGAGTCGAGCGAGTCCTCGGTCGTCTCCGGGTTGCGCGACCTGACGTCGTCCCGCGCCATCGAGATGGGCGGGGCGGCCGCCATGCGGCAGGCCGGGATCTCGCACGACGACGTGGACCATCTGATGATCTACGACGCGTTCGCGCACGTTCCGGTGTACGGACTGGAAGACCTCGGTTTCGTGAAGCGGGGCGAGGCGCCGGCGTTCATCGCCGAGGGGAACACCGCGCCCGGTGGGTCGCTGCCGATGAACACCAACGGCGGCGGGCTCTCCTACACCCACACCGGCATGTACGGCATGTTCGCGATCCAGGAGTCGGTGCGCCAGGTCCGCGGAACGGCGGCGGCGCAGGTCCCCGGGGTCGATGTCAGCCTCGCCACCGGGGTCGGCGGCATGTTCATGAGCTCGGGCACGCTGGTCCTGGGCAGCGGCCGTACGCTCTGAGCGGTGGCGCGTGCGGAAACGGCGGGGCGGTTTCGACCCATGTCGCTACCAGGTCTCCGGAAATCGGCCGACCATTTCCCCGAAA
>NZ_JBEXUE010000679.1:0-4262 GCF_040614275.1 Streptosporangium sp. NPDC006013 | reverse complement strand
CCCGGCTCCTTCCCTCGTCGACCGGGGCCGCTCGTTCCTCGCGACCCCGCTCTCCTCAGTCCAGTCGCCGGCGCGGCCTCACGGGGAGTCCCTCAGGGACAGAGCACGGGCGCGTCCCCGGGGGGAGGGAACAGGGCCCCGGGGAGGGAGAAAGGGAGTGCTGGAGGGACTTCAGGCGGCGATGCGTTTGGCGGCTAGGCGTTCGGGGGTGGGCCAGCGGACGTCGTAGGCCCAGCCGGCCTTCTCGAACCAGCGGATGACACCGGCGCTGAGGTCGATCTGCCCCTTCAGCACGCCGTGCCGGGCGCAGGTGGGGTCGGAGTGGTGCAGGTTGTGCCAGGACTCGCCGAAGGAGGGGATGGCCAGCCACCACACGTTGCGGGACTTGTCGCGTGATTCGAAGACCTCCTCGCCGAAGACGTGGCAGATGGAGTTGATCGACCAGGTCACATGGTGCAGCAGGCCGACCCTGACCAGGGTGCCCCAGAAGAAACCGGTGGCCATGCCCCACCACGACCAGGTCAGCAGGCCGCCCAGCAGGGCGGGCATGACTATCGTGGTGATCGCCAGGACCGGGAAGAACTTGTGCAGCTTGATGATGTCCGGGTCCTTGACCAGGTCGGGGGCGTACTTCTCACGGTTGGCCCGATCGGCCTCGAACAGCCAGCCCATGTGTGCCCAGAGCAGGCCCTTGGACACGGCCACGAAGCCGGTGCCGAAGCGCCACGGCGAGTGCGGGTCGCCCTCCTTGTCGGAGAACTTGTGGTGCTTGCGATGGGTGGCCACCCAGTCGAGCACCGACATCTCCATCGAGAGGCTGCCCGCGATGCCCAGCGCGATCTTCAGCGGGCGCTTGGCCTTGAACGAGCCGTGTGTGAAGTGGCGATGCAGGCCGACGGTGACACCCAGTCCGGTGACCACGTAGAAGACCGCCGCGATAACGATGTCGGACCAGCCGAGTCCCCAGCCCCAGGCGAACGGGATGGCCACGGCCAGGGCGATCAGCGGGGCGCCGACGACCACCCCGAAGGTGATGATCTCGGGCAGTGTTTTCGGCTCTGGGTCTACGTCGGGTTTGGGGCCCGGAGCTGGGCGTTCTTCGATGACGGTCATGCGCTACCTCGCGGTGGTTCGGAAAAGGCAAGGATTCACGTGCGGCTACGCCACCGTAACCTACGCCATCGTAAGTTAGGAATCCCTAAGCACCAAGTGTGTGGAAGCTGACCCTCCGGGGCTGGCGCCGTAGCGGCTTCGTAATCTGTTCTACCCGTGTCTGACCTGCCAAACGACGGGTTCTCCAGGCTCATTGCCGGGGCCGCTCGACTTCGTGAGCACGACGGCTTCCAAACGGCGCGCGTTCGGCGCCGCGGGCTCTGTATCGTAGGGGGGCCAGGCGTACGGGGGTCGTCCCTGCTGTCTGGCCGATCCGGCATTGGGTAATTGGCAGCCCGCAAGGTTTTGGTCCTTGTTGTCCAGGTTCGAGTCCTGGTGCCGGAGCCGTCTCTTATGTCTGCTTTATTGGCTCGGCTAGTCGGCTGGGTGGGTTCCCGAACGGGAAGGTATCCTCACGTTGTCGAGCAGGTGACGGTGCCATGCCCTGGGGGTGGATGTCCGTCATCGTGCTCCGTCATGTCTCAGCCGCGACGCCGAGGGAGCCTCGTCCGTGAGTGTGCCGCGCCCGGCCGCCGTGATTGTCCTTGCCGCAGGCGAGGGCACCCGGATGAAGTCGAGAACACCAAAGATCCTTCATGAACTGTGCGGCCGTACTCTGGTCGACCATATGCTCGCCGCCGCAAGAGGGCTCGAACCCGAGCGGCTCATCGTTGTAATCGGCCACGAACGGGAGCGGGTCCAGGCGCATCTGGCCGGCACCGGCCCCGACGCGCAGGTCGTCGTCCAGACCGAGCAGAAGGGCACCGGTCACGCCGTCCGTACCGTCCTGGAGACGGTGGGCACCATCGGCGGCACCGTCCTGGTGACCTATGGCGACACGCCGCTGCTGCGCTCCGAGACCCTCGCGGCCCTGCTCGAACGGCACGGCGAGGACGGCAACGCCGTCACCGTGCTGACGGCCGAGGTTCCCGACCCGTACGGCTACGGCCGGATCATCCGCGACGCCTCGGGGGCGGTCCTGGAGATCGTCGAGGAGAAGGACGCCGACCCCGCGCAGCGGGCGATCAAAGAGATGAACTCCGGCGTCTACGCCTTCGACGGGTCCCTGCTGGCCGACGCGGTCAAGCGAGTGTCCGCCTCCAACGCCCAGGGCGAGGAGTACCTCACGGACGTCCTCGCGATCCTGCGCCAGGACGGCCACCGGGTCGGCGCCCACGTCGCGGCCGACTACGTGGAGGTGGAGGGCGTCAACGACCGCCTACAGCTCGCCTTCGCCCGCCGGGTTCTCAACGCGCGCCTGCTGGAGACGCACATGCGGGCCGGGGTGACCGTGGTCGACCCGGCCAGCACCTGGATCGATGTGGACGTCATCCTCGAACAGGACGTGGTGATCCACCCCGGTACCCAGCTACACGGCCGTACGGTGGTCGCCGAGGGCGCCGAGGTCGGTCCCGCCAGCACGCTGACCGACACCGTCGTCGGCGAGGGGGCGCTGGTGCGCAACGCCGTCTGCACCGAGGCCGTGATCGGCCCCGAGGCCCTGGTCGGGCCGTACGCCTATTTGCGCCCAGGTACCGTGCTGGCGCGCAAGGCCAAGGCCGGAACGTACGTCGAGATGAAGAACGCCCAGGTCGGAGAGGGTGCGAAGGTTCCGCACCTGAGCTATGTGGGTGATGCGACGATCGGCGCCGGCGCCAACATCGGCGCCTCGGCGATCTTCGTCAACTATGACGGGGTCAACAAGCATCACACGACGGTGGGCGAGCACGCCTTCGTCGGATGCGACACCATGCTCGTCGCGCCGGTCAACATCGGCGACGGCGCATATACGGCCGCGGGTTCGGTCATCGACGGAGATGTCCCGGCAGGGAGCATCGGGGTGGCCCGCGGACGGCAACGCAATATCGAAGGGTGGGTCGTGCGCAGGCGCGCGGGCACCAGATCGGCTCAGGCGGCGCTGAAGGCCGCCGAGTCGGAGAAACAGCAGGGGAGCCAGACGTGAGTGAGCGGAGCGAGCGGCCCGGTGGGCGCGGCGTCGCGCGGACATCGATGTGCTCTCCGGCGAGGGGGACGGCATGAGCGGCATCAAGAAGACCGGTGAGAAGAACCTGATGTTCTTCTCCGGGCGGGCGCATCCGGAGTTGGCGGACGAGGTGGCGAGTCACCTCGGAGTCGACGCGGCACCGACCACGCTGCGCGACTTCGCCAACGGGGAGATCTACGCCCGCTACCAGGAGTCGGTCCGTGGCTGTGACGCGTTCGTCATGCAGAGCCACACCGGGCCGATCAACCAGTGGATCATGGAGCAGTTGATCATGGTGGACGCGCTCAAGCGCGCCTCCGCCAAGCGGATCACCGTGATCATGCCGTTCTACGGCTACGCCCGCCAGGACAAGAAGGGCCGGGGCCGCGAGCCCATCACCGCCCGCCTGATGGCCGACATGTTCAAGACGGCCGGCGCCGACCGGCTGATGTCGATCGACTTGCACACCTCCCAGATCCAGGGCTTCTTCGACGGCCCGGTGGACCACCTGTTCGCCATGCCCGTCCTGGTCAACTACCTCAAGGACAAGCTCGACCTGGACACGACCACGATCGTCTCACCCGACACCGGGCGGGTGCGGCTCTCGGAGCGCTGGGCCGACACGCTGGGCACCCCGCTGGCCTTCATCCACAAGCGCCGCGACCTCGACGTGGCCAACCAGGTGAAGGTGAGCGAGGTCGTCGGCCGGGTGAAGGGCCGGACCTGTGTGCTGATCGACGACATGATCGACACCGCGGGCACGATCTGCAAGGCGGCCGACGCCCTCTACGAGCAGGGCGCCACCAACGTGGTCGTGGCGGCCACCCACGCGGTCTTCTCCGACCCCGCGGTCGACCGGCTGAAGAACTCCAGGGTCTCCGAGGTCATCGTCACCAACACGTTGCCGCTCCCCGAGGACAAGAGGTTCGACAAGCTCACGGTCCTGTCGATCGCCCCGCTGATCGCCCGGGCCATCACCGAGGTCTTCAGCGACGGCTCGGTGACCAGCCTCTTCGAAGGCGACAGCTAACTGTGTTAATTGCGACGCTAACGCGTCGCGGTGAGGCCGCTCTTATCCGGCTCCTTCCCTCGTCGAGGGGTGGTCGGGTGGGCTCCGACACAACCC
>NZ_JBEXUE010000678.1:0-4266 GCF_040614275.1 Streptosporangium sp. NPDC006013 | reverse complement strand
GCTCACCACGCTGGGCAACGGACTTTGAGGTCCGCGGTCGGGGGTTCCCCTCAGGGGAGTTCCCGAGTTGTCAGCCGGTGAGGCCCGCCCGATGGCGGGCCCGCTACGCGAGGCATCCATGATCACGGCAAGGTGCCGCTGGACCCGCTGCGGACCGCCGAGCACTACGCCGACCGGCATGTTTTCAGCGGCGCATCCGCGAGGCCAGTTCGCGCACCGCCACGGCGAGCAGATCGACCTGATCGCGGGAGGTGAACAGCGCCGGCGTCACCCGGACACAGTCGCCCCGCACCGGCCCGCCGCGGCGCACCGTGAAGATCCGATGCCTGTCCATCAGATCCTTGGTGATCGCCACGTTGTCGGCTTCGGAGGTACGTCCGGTGATCCGGAACGCGGTCATTGTCCCGTACATGGCGGGCTCCTCGGGAGTGAGGATCTCCAGGTTGGGAATGTCGATCACCTGGTGCACCCAGCGGTCGCGCAGAAAGCGCAGCCGCGCCTGCTTGACCGCGGCACCCAAGGTGTCGTGGAAGTCCAGGGCGGTGCCCACGGTGAGGATCGGGGCGACGTCCATGGTGCCGGAGTGGACCCGCGAGCGGATGTCGCGGCCGGAGTAGGTCTCGTCGGCGAAAGCAGGGTCGATGTCGGCCAGGCGGTTCTTGCGAATGTAGAGGAACCCCGACCCCAGCGGCGCCCCCATCCACTTGTGCAAGGAGAACACCGCGAAATCCGCTTTGAGGTCACCGATGGTGAAGTCGAGCTGCCCCCAGGAGTGGGCCGCGTCGACGATCACGTCGACGCCTTTGTCACGGGCCATCGTGACGATCTCTGCCACCGGCAGGACGAGTCCGGTGCGGTTGTTCATATGACTCAGCAGCAGCAACTTGACCCGTGGATGGTCGCGTAGCGCCTGGGCGTAGGTGTCCAGTGCGACCTGGTGGGTCGCCGGCTCGGGGATGGCCATCCGCTCGACGCTCACCCCGCGCCGACCGCGCAGCCAGTTCATGGCGTACCGCGCGCTGTGGTAGTCGAGGTCGGCGTACATCACCGCGTCGCCCGGCCGCAGCCGGTTGTAGCCGCCGATCAGGTTCTGCAGGGCTTCGGTGCCACCACGGGTCAGGGCGATCTCCTCATGGGAGGCACCCAGGACGGTCGCGATGCGTTTCCTGACCTGGGTGGCCCGATCGGTGTAGGAGGTGCGCAGCAGGTGGGAGTTCAGCTCGTTCAGCTGGTCCACGTTGCGGTGATATGCCTGACGCACCGGCTCAGGCATGATCCCGTAGTAGCCGTTCTCCAGGTTGATGAAGTCCGGGCTGACCCGGTACTGCCGTGCCACAGTGCCCCAGAAGCTCTCATCCCTGGCGAGCTGGTCAGGCCTACGACCGGCCGGAACGATCAGCGGCTCGGCCTCCGGCAACCGCGGCGCCGGTGATGGCGGAATCACCGGCGGTGAAACAGCGGAGACGGCCACCGCCCCCAGTCCAGCGACCATCTCACGCCTCGACAAACTCATCGAACCACCCCACATCGATCAGCCAAAGCTCACCGAATAGTGGCTCCGACCTGCTCTAACAGTGAAATTCCAGTGTGTGGCTGATGCGCTTTGCGGGGTGGTTATCCCAGCTTTTCGGGCGTGGCGCGGTGAAGATCGGGCATTGGACGCGACCGGAGATCCTCACCTGGGGCGCGTTCGCCGGGCAGATCCCACCTGCCCTTGACGTAGCGCGCGGGCCGATGAATCCGCCGAAGTCCGGTGACTCGTCAGGAGAGCGCGAAAACTCGACTTCGATGATCGCCGCAAAGGTGGACGCCGTGATCTACTCCAGGCTCTGTGACAGGTGGGCCGCATCGCTCTGATCGCCGGGATCGGTGTGGCCGGCCGGGGGCGTGGCGGGGACGGTGCTGTTTTCGTGAGGGGGGCTGCGGTGGGTGGGGCCGTGGGGTGCGGCGCAGTGGGTGTCGGTGCCGCCGATGGTCAGCAGTTGCGGTGGGGCGTGGTCGACCTGCAAGGTGGTGTGCTCGATGCCGTAGGTGTCGTGGAATATCCGCTCGGCGGCCAGGCGTACGGTGTGACAGTCGGCGCCGGAGGCGACCAGGATGTGCGCCGACAGCGCGGCGTAGCCGGAGGTGACCTCCCAGATGTGCAGGTCATGCACTTCGACGACGTGTTCCAAAGCGGCGGTTCTGGCGCCGATCTCGGCGGGATTCATGTTCGCGGGAGCGGCTTCCATGAAGACCCGGCTCGCGTCGCGGACCAGTCCCCAGCCCGCCGTGAGCATCAGGACGGCGACGACGAGGGCGGCGATCGCGTCGGCACGGGCCCAGCCGGTGAGCCAGATGACGGCTCCGGCGATCGTGGTGGCGATAAAGGCGAACAGGTCGTTGAGGATGTGCTGGTAGGCGCCTTCGATGTTGAGACTGGAGCGGTTGGCCCGAGACAGCAGCCAGGTGGCGGCCAGGTTGACGACGATTCCGGCCAGGCCGGTCACCACCACGTACAGGCCTTCAACCTCGGGAGGCACGATCAGGCGGCGGACGCCTTCATAGGTGAAGTAGGCGGCCAGCAGTAGCAGGGTGATGCCGTTGATCTGCGCGGAGATGATCTCGGCGCGCTTGAGCCCGTAGGTGAAGCCGCCCTGCGGTGGCCGGGCGGCGATCCGCATGGCGATCAGCGCGAAGACGATGGCGACGGCGTCGGTGAGCATATGACCGGCATCGGAGATCAGGGCCAGAGACCGGGCGATGAAGCCGACGACGACCTCGACCGCCATGAATCCGACGATCAGCGTCAGTGCCCCGGTCAGGTAGCGGCGATCGGCCTCAGCGCTCACCGCATGCCCATGCCCATGCCCGTGTCCGGAGCCATGCCCGCCTCCGTGTCCACGCTCAGCCATCGCTTCGCTCCCCTTGGTGGTGGGTTTCTGTGTCGTGCCCGATATGGGGGATCGCCAGGGCGAACAGCATCCGCATGTGGGAGTCGGCGAGCCGGTAGTGCGCCAGCCGCCCGGCTCGGCGGACCTGCACCACGCGGTGCGTGCGCAGCAGCCGCAGCGCGCATGAGGTCGCCGCCAGGTCGCACACACGTCTCTCCCGCCTGCAGCAGCACGGCCGTCAGCCTCAGCCTCCCGGGATCGGCCAGCAGTCCGAAGACCTGCGCAAGCTCCTGCACCGTGTGTCCGGTCGGCAGCGCCCGTTGGACACCTCTGCACCCGCTCGGCGTCCGCGAGCGAGGAGGAGTGGGCGTCGGGATGCGCAGTCACCCTCGCATGCGAATGGCTACTCAGGTGCACAGGTGCACAGAGCGTGGTTCGGGGGCACGGCGTCTACCTCTTCTCCTCGTCGGGGGACGGGCTGTTCATCGCAATGAATACCTGTTCAGTTGGTCATATGTTTAAGCATTTGGTAATGAGGAAATTACCCTTCGTGAGCATCGCAGGTCAAGTACCCCTAGCTTGACCAGGCTGCCGACCCCGCGCCGGTGAACAGATGCCGATCAAAGGGAGACATCGCAATGATCGCGAAGCGAACCACCACCCTGACCGCGTGCGCCACACTGAGCGGACTCATCCTGGCCGCCCTGCCCGCCCACGCGGCCGCCCGCCTCGCCGGCACGACCGGCAGTCCTGCCCTGGCCTGCACCTACCAGGTCACCGACGTGCGCTCCGGCGCCGTGCTGAACATCCGCTCCGGTGCCGGCAAGGACTTCGGCTCGGTCGGCACGCTACGGACGGGCGAGGCGCCGGTCGCCGGTACCTGCACGAGCGTCAACGGCTGGGTGCAGGTCAAAACCGCCACCGGCGTGACCGGCTGGGCTCCGTCCGGAAACCTCCGCAAGCTCGCCTCCCCTCCCGCCGTGACCGGCCAGCCGGCGCTGGCCTGCACCTACCGGGTTAACCGCATCGACCGCGACCAGTACGTCAACCTCCGCTCCGGCACAGACAAGACCTTCCGCTCGGTCGGCAAGTTGCGGGTGGCCGATGGCCGGTTCGCCGGCGCCTGTACGAGCGTCAACGGCTGGGTGCGGATCAAGAGCGCCAGCGGCGTGATCGGCTGGGCCTCGGCGAGTCACCTGCGCAAGGTGCGCAACGCCGGTCCGGTCGGCGTGACCGGCCGGCCGACGCTGGCCTGCACCTATCAGGTCACCCACGTGCGGCGCGTCAGCTTCCTCAACGTCCGCTCCGGCGCAGGGCTGCGCTTTCGCCCGGTCGCCAGGCTGCGGGTGGCCGACGGCCGGTTCGCCGGCGCCTGCAAGCCGACCAGGGGCTG
>NZ_JBEXUE010000677.1:0-4279 GCF_040614275.1 Streptosporangium sp. NPDC006013 | reverse complement strand
CGACCAGCACCGTGGCGCGCAGGACCTGGCAGGCCCTGGAGAGTCCGCTGGCGCCGAAGGTGCTCGTCCCCGGGGGTAAGCCGACCCGGGTGGAGGTGAACCTCACCACCCAGGTGATGGTCCTCTACGTCAACGGCGCGGTGCGGCTGATCAGCCACACCTCCTCGGGCAGTGGGATCGCCTACTGCGAGACGGCCACCTGGGAGGGCAAGACCCAGCGGTTCTGCGGCGACGCCCGCACGCCGACGGGCGACTACAAGACCACCTGGCGCAGGGACGGCTGGCACAAGTCCTACCTGGGCCAGCTCTACAACCCGATCTTCTTCAACGGGGGCATCGCCTTCCACGGCGCGCTGTCGGTGCCGCTGGCACCCGCCTCCCACGGCTGTGTCCGGCTGCCGATGCACGTGGCGGAGGTCCTTCCCGGCCTGCTCGGCACCGGGGTGCCGGTGCATGTCCGAGGCAGGTTCGCCCGGTAGCGCGGCGGAGCGGGCGAACCGGCGAGCGGAGGCCCCGGGAGACGGAGATCTCCCGGGGCCTCCGTCATGTCTGTCATATCAGAAGATCGAACTTTTGTTCGCCGTTTTACTTGACAGTATTAGTGGTCGAATTTATGTTCGATGTAATGACGCGGGGCTCGCAGCCCGTGTCCAGGGTGGCCGGCCGGGTCCACGTCGTCGGAGGAGACGATCGGGCCCAGGTCAGGGCGGGCGGGGAGAGGGGAAGCTCCTCGTCCGGCCGCCCGGTGGATTTGTCGGTGGGGTCTGCGAATGTTGACACCGCCGGTGAAAACGCCGGGAGCCGCTTGCGACCAAGGAGGCTGACGCACATGACCCCTCGGCTCGGCGATTCCGGTGGGCCCCGACTGTCCCCCACGGTGCGGGCGCACCTCACAGACGCGCGTGACTGTCTCGAAGAGGCCGCCGCCGCCCGGACCTCCGCCGCTCGTTACGTCGCGGCCCACCTCGCGGCGCTCAGGGCGGCCGCCGCCGTCCTGGCCGCGCGCCCCCGTCCCATGCAGGGCCGCAGGCGCAGGCTGCGCAGTGCCTGGGAGTTGCTCCCCGAGGCCGAGCCCCGGCTGGCCGAGTGGGCGCCCTACTTCGAGACGAGCGCGGCCAAGCGGGCCGCCGCCGAGGCGGGGCTGACCCGCACGGTGTCGTCGCGAGACGCCGAGGAGCTCATCTCCGAGGCGGAGCGCTTCGTCATCGAGGTCGAGAACCTGCTCGGGATGCCGGCGCAACCCGTGCTCCCGGGCCACGTCCCGCTGGCGGGTTAGGCCCCCTCCGGCGGATCTCGCCGTGGCGAGGTTGGTCAGGAGGTTGGTCGGACGGTTGGTCCAGACGGTTGGTCAGACGGTGTCGCGAGGCCGGAGGAGGGCGTCGCGGCTTGCCTTGACGACCGGCGGCGGTGACCGGCGACGACGCGGCGGGCAGGACCCGAGGCGGTCTACGCCGCGGAGGAGTTCTCCTGGACGGCGCGGTGGCGCAGCAGGAGCATGGCGGCGTCGTCGCCCAGCGGTCTGCCCACGTGGTGGAGCAGGTCCGCGCGCAGAGCGTCCAGCGACCCCTGAGGGTCGTCCTCACCGTCCAGCAGGTGCGCCCGCTCCGGTAGCGGGTAGAACTCGCCGAACCCGTTGCGCGCCTCGATGACCCCGTCGGTGTAGAAGAGGACCTGGTCCCCCGGCTCGAAAGGGATGTGGTGCGGCTGCGGCTTGCTGGCCTGTAGTGCGCTCATGCCCAGCGGCAGGGCCTCGTCCGGCGGGTCGGCGAACCAGATCGTGCCCTCGGCGTCCAGCACCATGGGCGGGGGGTGGCCGCAGTTGATGACGGCGATGGTGGAACCGCCGCGGATCTCGGCCAGTACGGCGGTCACGAACTGCTCGCCGGACAACTCGCGGGTCAGTGCCTTCTCCAGCCGTGCCACGACGCCCTGGAGCTTCTTCTCGTCGTGGGCCGCCTCGCGGAAGGCGCCGAGCACCACGGCCGCGGTCTCCACGGCCTCCAGGCCCTTGCCCTGCACGTCTCCCACGATGATCCGGACCCCGTGCGGGGTGGTGACGACCTCGTACAGGTCACCGCCGATTCTGGCCTCGGCCGTGGCGGAGGTGTACGAGACGGCCACGCCTATGCCGGGACCGGCGCGGCGGGGCACAGGGCGCAGCAGCACCCGCTGGGCGGCCTCGGCCACCGAGCGCACGTCGGCGAGCTGGCGCTCGTGGCGCAGCCGCCCGGCGCTGGCCAGCACGCTGGCCACGGTGACGCCGAGGATGGCGAACATGGTGATGTTGGTACGCGGCGTCCAGAGGATGTCGTTGTAGAGGCCGAGCGCGACGCACAGCATCAGGGCGACGACGCCGATCACGGTGGTGCGGGCCAGGCCGCAGGCCACACTGGCGAAGGCCGGGCCGAGGGCGAGCAGCGGGAGGAGGCCGGACGTGGGGCCCGAGCCGAAGTCGATCACGGCCACCACGGCCATGACGACGAACGGCAGCAGCTTCAGGGTGTCCTGGGTCCTGGTGGTGCCGATCGATGCCAGCAACCGCAGGAAGGTGCGCGTCCTGGTCGATCCCAGCGACACCATGACCGAGTGGAGACGGCTTTTTGAGCGCGGTCGAGAGTGATCGAGCCGATCATCTCCCGAAGTCATGTCCACCGTGTCTCGCCAATCGAATGTTTGCCTTTTCCTACCACAGTGGCCGTGGGCCGGGGCGGAATGAAGCTAACGTTCTGCTGAGAGCAAGATTTTTAGAGCGGGGTGGGCACGCCGGTTCCGGCGCACCCACGACCGGTCAGACGGTCAGAAGGACTCGACGGCGCGGCGCGCCTCGGGGTCCAGGACGCCCCAGCCGATGAGCTCCTCGGTGAGCTCGCTGGGGGACTTGTCGTAGATCACGGCAAGGGAGCGGAGGTCCTCCTGGCGGATGGACAGCACCTTGCCGTTGTAGTCGCCACGCTGGCTCTGGATGGTGGCCGCGTAGCGGGCAAGCGCGCCGGCCTTCTCCTTGGGGAGCTGGGCAAGGCGCTCAAGGTCGATCACAAGTTTCGGTGTCGGGCCCAGAGGACTGGGAGCAGCCCCTCCGGGCAGCAACTCCGAGACCGGCACCCCGTAGAAATCAGCCAGCTCGGCAAGCTTCTGCACGGTGACGGCACGGTCGCCACGCTCATAGGAGCCCACGACGACCGCCTTCCAGCGCCCGCGGGACTTCTCTTCGACTCCGTGCAGGGACAGGCCCTGCTGGGTGCGAATGGCGCGGAGTCGTGCACCCAGCGACTTGGCGTACTCAGACGGCATGGTGTGGCCCCCCGGCTCGTATGTACTGCTCTCAACTTGATTGTGCTACCTCGCAACTTATGCCCCGGTCACCGGGTTGGCGCCCGGGGTAGGCGTCTTCGGTGACCGGTGCGTCAGGGTTCACCCGATAACGCCACGAGGTGTGGTTACGGACAGTGACGGTAAAGCTGTGGGCGCCTAAGGTCAAGCTGATTGGAAAAAAGATGTCGAATCCGGTCCGATGTGGTCCGCCTCAAACGCGGTAGTTGTCCTACCGCGCATCGCGAAACCTCTAGTTTTTACGGGATTTTCGCCGGATGCCGGCTTCTTCTGGGGGATTCGGGGCAACATCATCTTTGGGTGCGGCGACCAGACTATGATCTTCGACAAGGTGGCCGGGAGGAATACCCGGTGCGACGGTCCCGTCCGGCCGGAGGCGTGGATCGGCGTTTCGTGGCGGCGATCCGCCCGGCTCCCGGAAGGGCTCAGCCGCCGTCGCGTTCCAGCGGGCAGCTCATGCAGCGCGGGCCGCCCCGGCCCCTGCCGAGTTCGCTGCCCCGGATCGTGATGACCTCGATCCCGTTGCGGCGCAGGTGGTTGTTGGTGGTGGTGTTGCGCTCGTAGGCCACGACCACGCCGGGTCGCAGGGCCAGCACGTTGCAGCCGTCGTCCCACTGCTCCCGTTCGGAGGCGTACACGTCCTGTGTCGCGCTGAGGACCTTGATGTCGTCCAGGCCGATCGCCCGCGAGATGGCTCTGTGCATGTCCTCGGGGGGATGGTCGGTGATCTTGAGTTCCTTCTCGTTGTCGCCGGGCTCGACGGTGTAGGAGGGCAACATGCCCAGTCCCGCGAACTTGGTGAACACCCCGACGTCCACATTGGTCATGACCGTGTCCAGATGCATGAAGGCCCGTGCCTTCGGCAGGACTCCGACCTGGATCCCTGGGCGGCGATGAACGCCGATCCCGAGGTCCGGGAACACTTCCCGGACCTGCTGACACGTGAGCA
>NZ_JBEXUE010000676.1:0-4293 GCF_040614275.1 Streptosporangium sp. NPDC006013 | reverse complement strand
CCGGCACCGTCGCCGACACGCCGCCATCGGCGGGAACGGGTGCGCGGTCCGGCAGGCAGGCCGCCTTCGCGAAGGCGGCGCGGACGTACGGGGTACCGGAGAGCGTGCTGCTCGCGGTCTCCTACCTGGAGTCCCGCTGGGAGGGCCACCGCGGCCTGCCCAGCGTCTCCGCCGGCTACGGCCCGATGCATCTGGTCGACGGCCGGGCCAGGCCGGGCCGGCCGCACGGCGTCGGTGAGGACCCGCGCGGCGACGAGACCCGGCCGCGCGTGATCGCCCTTCCGCCCGTCGCGCCGGCCCCGCCCCAGGACACCCTGCGACGGGCCTCGGAACTGACCGGCCTGCCCCTCCGCCGGCTGCGTGAGGACCCCTCCGCCAACATCATGGGCGGTGCCGCGCTGCTCGCCGACTACCGGCGCCGCACCGGCGGGAGCCCCGGCACCGGCCCGGCGGGCTGGTACGACGCGGTGGCCCGCTATCCCGGCGTACCGGAAGAGGGCGCCGCGGGAACGGAGGCGGCACGGTCCTTCGCCGACGAGGTCTACGCGACGATCCAGGCCGGTGCCGCGCGGGTGACCGACGACGGCGAACGGGTGGTGCTGCCCGCGACGCCGGGACTTTCCGCACCGCGGGCGCCACTCCCCGAACCGCCCGCTCCGATGGCACAGCGCCGCGCGCACGGCCCCACCCCCACCCCCACCCCCGCACCCGTCACGGACATCGTCGTGAAACCCGCGACGGAGCCTGCCACGAAGATCGCCGCCGTGCTCGCCGCGGCCCCCTCTCCCCTGCCCACGGCGAGACCCGCAGTGGCCCCCACAGCGAAACCCACAGCGAGACCCACAGCGGCCCTCGCGGCGGCTCCCGTCGCGGAAGTCACTGCGGGGGCCACCGCGAGGGCCACTGCGAGGGCCACTGCGGGAACCACTGCGGGGCCCGACTGCCCGAGGAACGTCTCCTGCGAGTGGCTCCCCGCCGTCTACCGGCGACTCAAGGGCGGCGGCTACGGCAACCACGACCGCTCCGACGGTCCCCGAAAGATCGACTACATCGTGATCCACGACGGCGAGACGAGCTACGACGCGATGACCCGCCTGGTCAAGGACCCCGAATACCTGAGCTGGCACTTCACCATCCGCTCCAGCGACGGCCACATCGCCCAGCACCTACGGGCCAGGGACATCGGCTGGCACGCCGGAAACTGGTACGTCAACTCCCGCTCCATCGGCCTGGAGCACGAGGGCTACCTGGCCAGGGGCGGATCCTGGTTCACCGAGGCGATGTACCGGGCCTCGGCCAGGCTGGTACGCCACCTCGCGGCCAAGTACGACGTCCCTCTCGACCGGGCGCACATCCTGGGACACGACAACGTGCCGGGCACCACCCCGGAGACCGTGGGCGGCATGCACGACGACCCCGGCCCGTACTGGGACTGGAGCCACTACTTCGAACTGCTCGGCAGCCCGCTGCGCGCCTCCGGCGGTGACGCCGCGCGCTCGGTGCTGATCAAGCCCGACTACGGCACCAACAGCCCGAACTTCACCGGCTGTCCTGGAGGGTGCCGCAGCCTGGGCGCCTCCTCGGTCTGGCTGCACACCCGCCCCTCCCACACCGCGCCACTGGTCTCCGATATCGGCAAGCACCCCACCGGCGACTCCACGTACAGCGTCTACGACCACGCCGCCCGCGCCTCCAGCGGCCAGCGGTACGCGCTCGCCGAGCGCAGGGACGGCTGGACCGCGATCTGGTACCTCGGCCGGAAGGCGTGGTTCAGCGACCCCGCCGAGGCCCCCACCTCCCTGCCCGCGTCAGGCCCTCTGGTGACGCCCAGACCCGGCCACTCCCCGATCAAGGTGTACGGCAGGGCCTATCCGAAGGCGCACGCCTACCCCGTGGGCGTCCCCGTGCAGGCCCTGACCCCGCTGCAGTACTCGATACCCGCCGGGCAGGTCTACAGCTCCGGCCCGATGACCCGTGCCTCGTACCTGCGGGCGGCCGCCTTCGATCCTGCCGAGCACCGCGTCGTCAGGGGCGAGATCCGCTACCGGCAGATCCAGTTCGGGCACCGGATCATGTTCGTCCGGGCCTCCGACGTCCAACCGGTCAGCAGATGAAGATCTTCGTCAGACCTGATCCCTGCGCGCATCCGCCCCGCGGAGGCGCTAGAGTTTTCACGTGCCCCGGAGTCGCCTCCGGGGAGCACGCGGAAGTGGCTCAGTGGTAGAGCATCACCTTGCCAAGGTGAGGGTCGCGGGTTCGAATCCCGTCTTCCGCTCCGGCAGGTCCTTTCAGGATCTGGCTGGTGGAGTGGCCGAGAGGCGAGGCAACGGCCTGCAAAGCCGTCTACACGGGTTCAAATCCCGTCTCCACCTCAGCGCAAGACCTACGGACCCCCCGGGATCCGGTAGGGTTGTGCGAGCGCCGAGGGGAAACCCGAAGCAAAATGCGGAAGTGGCTCAGTGGTAGAGCATCACCTTGCCAAGGTGAGGGTCGCGGGTTCGAATCCCGTCTTCCGCTCTGGTGGTACCCGAGGACGATTAGCTCAGCGGGAGAGCGCTTCCCTGACACGGAAGAGGTCACAGGTTCAATCCCTGTATCGTCCACCGAGAGATCCCAGGCCATTGGCCTGGGATTTTCTGTTTCCCAATGCCGTGCCACCCGCACCGTGCCGCCCGCGCGAGCGACAGGAGCGAGGCCCCGGCGTCCGGATCCCGCACGGCCCGCGGGTCAACCGCCGGGTCCCACCTCGTTGTTCGGCGCGCCGTCGCCGCTGGTCGGCAGATCGCCGCGCTCCACCGGGCCGGGCGGCGGCGAGGGCGTCCCGGAACCGTCCGGGATCGCCTGCCGCGCTCCGGCCACGGCCGCCTTCAGCGCGGCCCGGTCGACCTCGCCGACACGGCCGTTCAACCGGATGAGGTGATCGGCTCGGACCGCCGTGTACTCATGGCGTCCCCCGCCCGAGCGGTACCAGCCCACCTCGTCACGCTCGCACCTCACCGGCGCCGACGGCGGGTCCGCGTCCATCAGCGGTGTGTCCGCGCACCGGGCGTCGCCGAACGTGCCGCGGTCGACCCTCAGCTGAACGCGCGCGCTCCCGGAGAAGTAGAAGGCGCCGAACCCGTCGTCCCCGATCACGCCGACCGACTGCTCGGCCAGCCGGTACCCCGGCAGATCCAGTGCGTAGATCAGCTCCGGAGCCGCTCCCTGCCGCCGCGCCTGATCCAGCACGCTCTGGCCGAGCGACGCCTCGGAGCCGCAGCCGGACACGACCAGCCCGAGGACCGCGACGGAAACGAACCGCTCCTTCATTTTGATCACTTTGTCGTACCCGGTCCCCCTCCGACAACCTCGGCCTCGCGAGGTCCGCCGGAGCGCCCGGGAAAGGCCCTCCCCGCCTGCTCTCACCCGGACTTCCCCGGCCGGACCCCGCCTGACGCGACCTCCGGTCCGGAACAATCATCACGATCACCTTTTTGGCCCGCGTCACCGGCGGGCAAAGAGGCGCCAAAAGAGGCACCATGGGAGGACGCATAACCTGAAACACCGTTAATCGCTATGCTTTTGAAACGTGGCAAAGGGGGCGAGCCTGTGCAGCGCGTGGTGGTCGATCCTGAGGTGCCGAGGGACATCGCCGAACTCCTCCGTCGTAACGGGCCCCTGCTCTATCGCCTTCGCACCGGACGTGTCCCGAGGGGGGACGACGATCCCCGGGTTCCGGGAGTGCTCGTAGGGCTCTTCGGCGGCTCGGCGGCGGTCGCGGCGGCCGGATTGGCACTCGGCTCCGTCCCGCTCCCGACGTCCGCGGCCGTGCTCACCCTGCTGGTCGGTTTCTACCTCCTCATCCTCACGGTGATCTACCTCGCCAGGAAGCCCTCACCCGCCGACTCCATCGAGCGGGTCCTGTACCGGCACTCCCTGCAGTGGCAGGGGCACTTCCTGATCCTGGAGGACTTCGACCACGACGCCAGAAACCTGCTCGGCCGGGTCCAGCGGGCGATCGACTTCATCGTGTGCTCCCGGGTCAACGCCATGGGCATGCTCGACAGCGTGCGCAACTCGGTGATGCTCCCCGCCGAGGAGTGGGAGATCGCCCGGCTGCTGACCAAGCTCTCCGCACTGCGGGCCAGGCACCGCCACCTGGCCAGAGGCGGCAGGAGCCCCGAGGTGATCGCGGCCATGGCACCGCTGGAGCGTGCCCTGGCCGCCAGCGAGGCCGCCGTGCTCGCGCGGGTGGAGGCCCTGGAACGCTACGCCCGGCAACTCGACGATCTGGGCCTCGTCGGAGAAGGTCTG
>NZ_JBEXUE010000675.1:0-4293 GCF_040614275.1 Streptosporangium sp. NPDC006013 | reverse complement strand
GGTCCATGTGGCGGTCGACCCCTCGGCCGTCACCGCCCGCCCCGGGTGGGTGCAGGGGGATGTTGAAGAGGTGATGGCCTTCGACCTGTTCACCGGGCACCTGTCGGAGGGCAACCTGCGGCTCTACCGCCGCCACGGCTACCGCGAGACCCGCAGGGAGCGGATGAGCGACCACCTGACGCTGGTGCACATGCGCAGGGAGCTGTAGGGCGCTCAGACGCCCTCCGGCGCGGCAGACGGCAAAGGGGGGCGTACCTGTACGAAAGGGTGGCAGGCGCCACCTCCGGCGCCGCGAAGGGTGGCTCCGGCCCGTCTGCCGACGGGCGACCCGTACCGCGTATGCTGCGGATCATGTTGAAGGTGGGGCTTACCGGCGGTATCGGGTCGGGCAAGAGCGAGGTCTCCCGGCGGCTGGCCTGCCGAGGCGCCGTGGTCATCGATGCCGACAAGATCGCCCGTGAGGTGGTCGAGCCGGGGACCCCGGGCCTGGCGCGCGTGGTCGGGGTCTTCGGCACCGAGATCCTGCGCGAGGACGGCTCGCTGAACCGGGAGAAGCTCGGCTCGATCGTCTTCGCCGACTCCGAGAAGCTGGCCTCGCTCAACGCCGTCGTGCACCCGCTGGTCGGCGCGAGGGTCGCCGAGCTGCAGGACCAGGCGATCCCCGGCAGCATCGTGGTCTACGACGTCCCGCTGCTGGCGGAGAACAGGCTCGCCCCCATGTACGAGGTGGTGATCGTCGTGGACGCCGCCGACGAGGTGCGCGTGGCCCGGCTGGTCGAGCTGCGCGGCATGAGCGAGCAGGACGCCAGGGCCAGGCTCGCCGCCCAGGCGACCCGCGAGGAGCGCCTGGAGATCGCCGACATCGTGGTGCCGAACGAGGGCACCCTGGAGGAACTGGAGGCCAGGATGGACGGCCTCTGGAAGGACCTCACCGCCCGCGCCGCCGCCTGAACGAGGTTCGCCCGCCCGCGTGCCGGGCAGCCGCCCGGGTACGCCGGTGGTCAGGCTTGGCCGGAGCGGGTGTCGCGGGCCCGGCGAAGATCTGAGGTCACCCTGGCGAGCGGGATTCAGACGGTCTTCACCGCCCGCGCCACCGACTGAGCGCGATCATCCCTCCTGGCCCGATCCGCCCAGGTGAGGCGTGCGATCATGGCCGATGTGCTGCGACGACTGGGCATCCTGGACTGGATCCGCCTCGGACTGCTGGGCCTCGGACTCCTGTGCGTCGCGACCGGCCTGCTTCCCGTACGGGAGGCTTGGAGCGAGATGGAGCGGATCGCGCCCATCCTGCTCTTCCTCGCCGCAGTGGTCGTCCTCGCGGACCTGGTCAAGGAGGCCGGGCTCTTCGACGTGATCGCGACCCGGCTGGCGATGCTGGGGCGGGGAAACCACGTCGCGCTCTTCCTGCTCTGCACGGCCTTCGCGTCGCTGGTCACCGTCTTCCTGAACCTGGACACCACCGCGGTGCTGCTGACCCCCGTCATGCTCGCCCTCGCGGCCAGGACCGGGATCGCCGCGCTGCCGCTGGCCATGACGACACTCTGGCTGGCCAACACCGCCAGCCTGCTGCTGCCGGTCTCGAACCTGACGAATCTGCTGGTCGTGGATCGGATCGGCATGTCCACCCGTGAGTTCGCCGGAAGGCTCTGGGTCCCCCAGCTCGTCGCGGTCGCGATCACCATGATCTTCCTGTGGGTGTTCTTCTGGCGCCGAGGCCGGCGCGGCGCCGACCGCTACATCCCGCCGGCCTCCGAGCCGGTCGCGGACCCGGTGCTGTTCAGAACCGCCGCCTGGGTCTGTGCGCTGTTCATCGCCGCGATCCTGCTGGAGCTGCCGATCCAGTTCGCCGCCCTGGCCGGGGCGGCCCTGATGGTCGCCGCCTTCGCCTGGCGCGACCGCGCCAAGCTCACCCCCGCGCTGTTCCCCTGGCAGCTGCTCGTCTTCGTGGTGGGCCTGTTCCTGGTGGTGCCCACCCTGAGCCGGCACGGACTGGCCGCCGTGATGAGCACCCTGGTCGGAACCGACACGGGCGACGGCGCCTACCGGGTGGCGGCCGTCGGCACGGTGCTGTCCAATCTGCTCGACAACCTGCCCGCCTACACCGCGGTGGAGCAGGTCATCCCCGCGGGCGATCGGGAGGCACTGCTCGCCCTGCTCATCGGCACCAACGTCGGCACGGTGATCACCCCGTGGGCCTCCCTGGCCACCCTGCTCTGGTTCGAGTGGTGCCGCCGCAGGGGAGTACGGGTGCCGATGCTCACCTTCGTGCTGACCGGGACCGTACTGGTCGTGGTGGCCGTCCCCGCGACTGTGGCGGCCCTGCTGCTCACCGCCTGATGGACAGGCATGACAGGCCACCCGCTGCACATCGACGAACTCGTCGAGCACTGGACGATCCTGGACGAGGAACGCGATCTCATCGCCGGAAAGCGCGGCGCCACGCGACTCGTCTTCGCGATCTTGCTGGAGTTCTACACGCGGTACGGCCGGTTTCCGCGAGAACGCTCTGAGGTGCCTGACGAGGCGGTCGAGCACGTGGCCAAGCAGGTCAAGGTGCCCGCCTCGGAGCTTGGGCTGTACAAGTGGTCCGGCTCGACGATCGAGTACCACCGCGGCCAGATCCACAAGCACCTGGGCTTTCGCATCTGTTCAACCGCCGACGCCACCAAGGTCGCGGTATGGCCGGCCAAGAATGTCGTGCGCGCCGAGCGGCGAGGCGCGCGTCTCGGCGGGCGCGGCTTCCGGGATGAAGGGAAGACCGGAGCGAGGTATGACAAGGCCGCTCTCGTAGGCGAAGACGATGGCCTGAGCACGGTCCCGCAGATCGAGTTTGGTCAGGATGCGACCGATGTGCGTCTTGACGGTCTGTTCGGCGACGACGAGTGCGGCGGCGATCTCAGTGTTGGACAGACCCCGAGCGATGTGGAGGAGCACTTCGGCCTCGCGCTCGGTCAGCCTCCCCGTCCGGGAGGGTGAGCTGGGCAGCGCGGGCCGGCACCGGACGACCTCCTCGATGAGGCGCCGGGTCACCGAAGGCGCCAGCAGCGCGTCCCCCGCCGCCACCACCCGCACCGCCGAGATCAGGTCACCGGGTGGCGCCTCCTTGAGCAGGAAGCCGCTGGCGCCCGCGCGCAGCGCCTCGTACACGTAGTCGTCCACATCGAAGGTGGTGAGCATCAACACGCGCGGCCGGTGCTCTCTCGGAGGAGGGGTGAGGATCAGCCGGGCCGCCCGAAGTCCGTCCAGCCCAGGCATCCGGACGTCCATGAGGACAACGTCGGGGCACAGCCTTCGGGTCTGGGCTACGGCCTGCTCACCGTCGGCCGCGTCACCGACGACCTCGATGTCCCGCTCGGCGGCCAGTAACGCGCCGAAGCCCGCTCGGACCATGGCGTGGTCGTCGGCGATGAGCACCCGAATCGTCACGTGTCACCGTCTTTCGGCTCGGCCGGCACCAGGGGGAGGGTCAGCTCGACCCGGAACCCACCCCCTGGTGCGGGCCCTGCCAGTAGGACACCGCCCAGCATGGCGGCCCGCTCTCGCATCCCGACCAGCCCGTGCCCGGTGGCGGTCGGCTCGATGGGCGTGCGTCTCCCGTCCGCCGGGAGCGCGTTCTCCACCACGACCCGCAGCCCGGTCCCGTTCCCCGTGATCATCACAGCCGTGGCGGCGCCCGGTGCGTGCCGTATCACGTTACTGAGCGCCTCCTGCACGATCCGGTAGAGCGACAGCTCCACTCCCGGCGGCATGCGCGCGGGCAGGCCGCTCACCGTCAGGTCGACCGGGGTGCCGGCCCGCCTGGTGACCTCCGCAAGCTCGCCCACCTGGTCCAGCCCCGGCAACGGAGCGCGCCTCGGCACCGCGTCGTCGCTGCGCAGCACGCCCAGCAGCCGCCTCATCTCGGCCAGTGACTGCCGGGCCGCCGCCCCGATGGAGTCAAACTCCTGTTCAGCCCGGGCCGGCACCCCGCCGAGCCGACGCGCTGCGCTGGAGGCCTGTACGGCGATCACGGACATGTGGTGCGCCACCACGTCGTGCATCTCACGGGCGATTCGGGCACGCTCCTCCAGCAGCTCGCGCCGGGCCCGTTCCACCGCGCTGACCTGTTCCTGCTCCGTGACTCGCGCCTGGGCTCGGCGGCGCCAGCGCAGGTTGTCACCGGCGATCAGCGGCACCGGCACGATGACCGCCGCCAACTGCAGCACCACAGGTGAACCTGGCGAGCTGCACGATGACCACCATCACCACCGCGGCGGCGGCGGCGATCTTCAGCAGGAACAGGGGCAGCGCGTC
>NZ_JBEXUE010000674.1:0-4322 GCF_040614275.1 Streptosporangium sp. NPDC006013 | reverse complement strand
GCGGGCCCCGACGAGCAGATCAGCTACACCGGCCCGCCCGGCTTCTACCGCTACCAGGTGGTCTCCGTGAGCGGCTCCAGCCCCTACACACTGAAGACCAAAGCCCCCTGACCTGCCTTCCGCGGGAGGTTCCACGGGACGTCCACCGTGGTGCGGTGCCTGCGGGCAGTGGCGGAGCGCCCCCGGGGCTGGGGAGCTCTGTCCGGCAGGTAACACGCCCTGTCTCGCAGGGTGAGACAGGTGGCCGAGACGGCGGAACGGCGATGTAGAGTGCTTAGGACCTGCGTGTCAGGTTTCCAACTGAATATTTGCTCATCCAGAGGGGTGGAGGGATCGGCCCTGCGAAGCCCCGGCAACCATCCCGGTTCAAGACTCGTGATCGACACGAGGTCGGCCGGGACAGGTGCCAATTCCGGTCTGTGACCAGGGTGGTCCGCAGACGAAGATGAGGGAAAGGCCTCGCTTCATGGCGCTCGCAACCACTGAGAACACCACCACCTCGCTTGGTCGTGTCGAAGACACGCAAAACCAGCAGTTCGGCCCCGCCGTGGCCCTGTCCTGTCGCGAGTGCGGTGCCCGCTACGACCTCGGCCCGAGCTTCGCCTGTGCCGAGTGTTTCGGGCCCCTTGAGATCGCCTACGACTTCGGGCGGGTGACCCGGGAGCAGATCGCCGAGGGGCCGGCCAACATCTGGCGTTACCGCTCGCTGCTGCCCGTCCCCGCCGACGTGGCCGCCAAGCCCAACATGGAGCCCGGCTGGACCAGGCTCGTCAACGCCGGCAACCTCGCCCGTGAGCTGGGCATGCGCTCGCTGCACGTGAAGGACGACTCAGGCAACCCCACGCACTCCTTCAAGGACCGCGTGGTGGCCATCGCCGTCGAGGCGGCCCGTAACTTCGGCTTCCACACCCTCTCCTGCTCCTCCACCGGCAACCTGGCCGGTGCCGCTGCCGCTGCCGCCGCGCGGGCCGGGCTGGACGCCTGCGTGTTCATCCCCGCCGACCTGGAGCAGGCCAAGGTCGTCATGGCCTCCGTGTACGGGGGCAGGCTCATCGGCATCGAGGGCACCTACGACGATGTGAACCGTTTCTGCTCGGAGCTCATCGGCGACGAGCTGGGCGAGAAGTGGGGCTTCGTCAACGTCAACCTCCGGCCGTACTACGCCGAGGGCTCCAAGACGCTGGCGTACGAGATCGCCGAGCAGCTCGGCTGGCGCGTTCCCGACCAGATCGTCGTGCCGGTCGCGTCGGGCTCCCAGCTCACGAAGATCGACAAGGGTTTCAAGGAGCTGATCGAGCTCGGTCTCGTCGAGGACAGGCCGTACAAGATCTTTGCGGCCCAGGCCGAGGGCTGCTCCCCGGTCTCCGCCGCCTACAAGGCGGGCCATGACGTGATCCGCCCGGTGAAGCCGGACACGATCGCCAAGTCGCTGGCGATCGGCAACCCCGCCGACGGCCCGTACGTGCTGGACATCGCCCGCCGTACCGGCGGCGCGGTCGAGGACGTCACCGACCCCGAGATCGTCGACGCGATCCGGTTGCTGGCCAGGACCGAGGGCATCTTCGCCGAGACCGCCGGAGGTGTCACCGTCGGCGTGCTTCGCAAGCTGGTCGCGGCGGGGAGGCTCGACCCGGAGGCGGAGACCGTGGTTCTCAACACCGGTGACGGTCTCAAGACCCTCGACGCGGTGGCCGCCGAGGCGCGCCCCACCGCTGTGATCCGCCCCTCTCTTGACGCATTCCGTGCGGCAATCGCCTAGAAATCGTGAAAGGTACTGAATTATGAGCGTTTCTGTGCGGATTCCGACGATTCTCCGGACTTACACCGATGGTGCTGCCGAGGTGAGCGGAGAGGGTGAGACCCTGCGCGACGTCCTCCAGAAGCTTGACGCGGACTTCCCGGGGGTCGGCGCCCGGATTCTTGATGAAACGGGTAAGATTCGCCGTTTTGTCAACGTCTATGTCGGAGATGAGGATGTCCGCTTCGCCGACAACCTCGACACGGCCACGCCCTCCGGCGTCCAGATCTCCATCATCCCGGCGGTCGCCGGGGGCTGAGTCCCGCCCCGCCCGCGCTGCGCCGGTCGCACCCGCCTCACCTTCCGGGGCGCTCGCGGCGCCTCTCCATGACACCCGCCCGGCTCCGGCCGCGTGCGGGTGTCCTGCTTTGTGGGGTAAACCGGTATTCGCGGTGGGGAAAGATAATGTAATCTTTAACTAACTAATAGTGATAGTCAAACTGTGCTCTCGTACTAAATGCTCTTGTAAAGAGCTAGTTTGGTGCTTGACTCTGTTGCCCTACCGGTTCCCACAGGTATGGTCGAGAACGATCGACGTGGCGAAGTCCGTCCCGGAGATTGAGGACTTCGCGCGAGGAATGGGCGTCGTCCTTAAGTCCAGTAAGAGGAGTCGCAAGTGGCGCAGGGCACCGTCAAATGGTTCAACGCGGACAAGGGCTACGGCTTCATCGCGGTAGACGGTGGTAAGGATGTGTTCGTCCATTACTCCGCGATCATGATGGATGGCTACCGTGCACTCGAGCAGGGCCAGCGAGTCGAGTTCGAGATCACCCAAGGTCAGAAGGGTCCCCAGGCGGAGTCCGTCCGGGCGGTCTGACATGGCCGTCCCGTGAACCCGCAGGGAGGGGTCGGTGGACCCCGCGGCAACGCAGTCCGCTGGATCCACACCACCTAGGCCCGGCTCGCCTCCCCAACCGGCGAGCCGGGTCTTCGCTTTGCGCGGAACGCACGCCTGCATGACGCGGAGCATGCGCTGACGTGGCCCGGAGCGGATGTCCGCGCCGGCGCGGCGCAGGTCAAGGGATCGTGGCTTGCACTCGACAAGGTAGAGTGCTAAACACATTGTTGGCACTCGCGCATAGAGAGTGCCAACCCTGGATCGAGGCGATGGGGCCCACCGAACGGAGTCGTGGGCCCACATGCCGTCGCGGGCGTCGGCTCGGTCCGGTGCAAGCCACCCTGTCTCTGGGAGGTCTAGCCGTATGGCAGCCAAGATGATCGCGTTTAACGAGGACGCCAGGCGCGGTCTCGAGCGCGGCATGAACCAGCTCGCGGACGCCGTCAAGGTGACCCTCGGCCCCAAGGGCCGCAACGTCGTGCTGGAGAAGAAGTGGGGCGCCCCCACCATCACCAACGATGGTGTCTCCATTGCGAAGGAGATCGAGCTGGAGGACCCGTGGGAGAAGATCGGGGCCGAGCTCGTCAAGGAGGTCGCCAAGAAGACCGACGACGTCGCGGGTGACGGCACCACCACCGCCACCGTGCTCGCTCAGGCTCTCGTACGCGAGGGTCTCCGCAACGTCGCCGCCGGCGCCAACCCGATGTCCCTGAAGAAGGGCATCGAGGCCGCCGTCGAGCGCGTCTCGGAGGAGCTGTCCAAGCTGGCCAAGGACGTGGAGACGAAGGCGCAGATCGCCTCCACCGCTTCCATCTCCGCGGGTGACCCGCAGATCGGCGAGATGATCGCCGAGGCGATGGACAAGGTCGGCAAGGAAGGTGTCATCACCGTCGAGGAGAGCAACACCTTCGGCCTGGAGCTTGAGCTCACCGAGGGTATGCGCTTCGACAAGGGCCTCACCTCGATGTACTTCGTGACCGACCCGGAGCGTATGGAGGCCGTCCTCGACGACCCGTACATCCTGGTCGTCAACTCCAAGGTGTCCGCCAACAAGGACCTGCTCCCGGTTCTCGACAAGGTCGTGCAGGCCGGCAAGCCGCTGCTGATCATCGCCGAGGACGTCGAGGGCGAGGCCCTGGCCACCCTGGTCGTCAACAAGATCCGCGGTCTGTTCCGCTCGGTCGCCGTCAAGGCGCCCGGTTTCGGTGACCGCCGCAAGGCCATGCTGGGCGACATCGGCATCCTGACCGGTGCCCAGGTCATCAGCGAGGACCTCGGCCTCAAGCTGGAGTCCACCACGCTGGACCAGCTCGGCCGTGCCCGTCAGGTCATCGTCACCAAGGACGAGACCACCATCGTCGACGGTGCCGGCGACGCCGAGCAGATCGCTGGCCGGGTCAACCAGATCCGCGCCGAGATCGACAACACCGACTCCGACTACGACCGCGAGAAGCTCCAGGAGCGTCTCGCCAAGCTGGCCGGCGGCGTGGCCGTCATCAAGGCCGGCGCGGCGACCGAGGTCGAGCTCAAGGAGCGCAAGCACCGCATCGAGGACGCCGTTCGCAACGCGAAGGCGGCCGTCGAGGAGGGCATCGTCCCCGGCGGTGGCGTGGCTCTGCTGCAGGCCGGCGCCAAGGCGTTCGACAAGCTGGAGCTCTCCGGCGACGAGGCCACCGGTGCCGCGAT
>NZ_JBEXUE010000673.1:0-4357 GCF_040614275.1 Streptosporangium sp. NPDC006013 | reverse complement strand
ACCGACGCCTCACACGAACTGCGCACTCCGCTGGCCGGGTTACGGGTCAAGTTGGAGGAGGCGCAACTTCACCCCGACGAGACCGACCTCGCCGAGCCCGCCAGCCGGTACGGCCCGTGCGGCCGGACCTGGAGCAGGCGCTCCAGGTAGTCCAGGGCCATCGCCTCGATCGACGGGGCCACGTAGTCGGGCTCGGCCAGCACCCTGGCCTGGAAGGCATAAAGGGGCTGGTCAGGGCCAAGATGGCGGAGCAGTCCCGCGTACGGCCAGCCGAGCCCGGCACCGGGGTGCACGCAGAACAGCGGCGGCCGGGAGCCCGAGGCACGTAGCGGGAGCAGCATCTCCAGGCCTCCCTCTCCCAGGTCCCGCGTGCTCTCCCCCTGTGCGCGGGCGAGCGCCTCGGCCGTCTGGTGGGCGAACACCTCGCGCGGGCTGATCACCACCCCCTCCCCCGCCGCGAGGGAGACCAGCCGGATCACCCCGATGCTGTCACCCCCCAGGTCGAAGAATCCGTCGTCGGCGCCGACCCGCTCCAGGCCGAGCACCTGGGCGAACAGCCGGCAGAGCGACTCCTCCTCAGGGGTGCCAGGGTCGCGCCCCGCGGTGGGGGCGGACCCCGAGGGCAGGGCGGCGCGGTCCACCTTCCCGTTCGGGGTGAGCGGCAGCGCGTCCAGGCCGATCACCGACGACGGCACCATGTACTCGGGGAGCGTCCGCCCGGCGAACCGCCGCAGTTCCTCGGGCGCCACGGTGCCGACCACGTAGGCGAGCAGGCGGCGGTCGCGGACGGTCACGGCCACCTGGACGACATCCGGGTGCCCGGCCAGGGCCGCCTCGATCTCCGCCGGCTCGATGCGGAACCCCCGGATCTTGACCTGGCGGTCGGCACGGGCCAGGTACTCCAGCACGCCGTCCGCCGACCACCTGACCACGTCCCCGGTCCGGTACATCCGCCCGCCGTACGGGCAGGCGACGAACCGTTCCGCGGTCAGCGCCGGGCGGCCGAGATAACCGCGGGCCAGCCCGGCGCCCGCCAGGTACAGCTCGCCCGGCACCCCCGGCGGGACCGGCCGCAGGAAGCCGTCCAGCACGTAGGCGCGCATGCCGTCCATGGCCCGCCCGATGGGCGGCGTGCCGACGCGGGAGACAGCGGAGACGGGGTGGTGGGTGGCGTACGTCGTGGTCTCGGTGGGCCCGTAGACATGGCCGAGCAGGGTCCGCGGGCAGGCCGCCAGTACCCGGCGCATGGCCGCGGCCGAGGCGGCCTCACCGCCGGTGAGGACCTCGGCGAGCGGCGCGAACGTGCCCGGCGCCTCCTCCGCGACCAGGTTGAACAGTGCCGTCGTGATGAACAGCGCGGTCAGGCGGTGCCTGGCGACGAGGCCGGCGAACGCGTCGGGCCCGAGGTCGCCCGGTGGCGCGACGACGACGGTACCGCCACGGAGCAGCGGCACCCAGATCTCGTAGGTGGAGGCGTCGAAGGCGTGCGGCGAGTGCATCAGCACCCGCCGGTGCCGCTCCCACCTGCGATCCGCGGCCAGGGCCACGACGTCGCACTGCCGCACCGCGACCCCCTTCGGCGTTCCCGTCGAACCCGAGGTGTAGATGACGTACGCGAGATGCTCGGGGTGAACCGCGCCCCGAGGCTCCGGCGGTGCCGGATCCGCCGGGACGGGCTCGTCCACCCGGACCACCTCGGCGGCGTGCTCGAATCCGGGAGTGCGGTCGGTGACCAGTACCGGAGCACCGGTGTCGGCCATCACCCAGCTCATCCGGTCCGGCGGGTGGCCGTGGTGGATCGGGACGTAGGCTCCCCCCGCCTTGGCGATGGCCAGGGTCGTCACGACCACGTCGGCGGACCTGTCGAGCAGGACCGCGACCGGCGTCTCGGCGCGGACGCCCAGCCCGACCAGCCGGCGAGCCAGCCGGTCGGCCCGGCCGTCCAGCTCGGCGTAGCTGAGGGAGAAGCCGTCGCCGGCGCCGGCCTCGGCGTCCGGTGCCCGCCGCACCTGCTCGGCGAAGGCACCCGCGATCGTCGTCGCGGCCCCGGGCACGGGCGGGGGTTCGGGGCCGTTCCACTCGTCAAGGATCCGGACGCGCTCGTCGGCGGAGAGCGGGTCGAGCCGGGCGAGCGGCAGCTCGGGGTCGGTGGCGACGGCCTTGAGAAGAAGGACGAGCCTGTCCAGGAGCCTGACGGCCTCGGCGTGGGGGACGACGTCGGGGCGGTGGTCGAGTCGCAGGGAGAGCCGCTCACCGGGGACGACCGCCAGGGCCAGCGGGTAGTGGGTCGCGTCGCTGCCCGAGGCGCCCGCGAGCCGCGGTCCCGCTTCCACGCCCGCTTCCACGGAACGGCCGTTCAGGGTCGCGGTGTCGAGAGGGTAGTTCTCCAGGACCGTCATGGTGTCGAAGAGCTGCCCCAGCCCGCAGGCGCGCTGGATGTCGGACAGGCCGAGGTGGTGATGGGCGAACAGCTCGGACTGCTCCGCCTGGAGGCGTTCGAGCAGCCCGGCCAGGGTCTCGGCGGGGTGCAGCCGGACCCGGACCGGCAGGGTGTTGATGAACAGTCCGATCATGCGTTCGGCGCCGGGCAGCTCGGGTGGGCGGCCGGAGACCGTACCGCCGAAGACGACGTCGTCGCGGCCGGTCAGCTGGGCCAGCAGCAGAGCCCAGACCCCCTGGACCGCCGTGTTGAGGGTGAGCGATCGGGCGCGCAGGACGGAGCTGAGGCGGCCGGTGAGATCCTCGTCGAGCTGGGCTCGGACGCATCCGGGATTCACCGGCGTCCGGATGGCGAGGTCCGCGGCGACGAGGGTCGGCCCGGCGACCCCGTCCAGGGCACGGCACCACGCCTCCCGCGCGGCGGCCCGGTCCTGGCGTGCCAGCCAGGCCAGATGGTCGCGGTACGGCGGCGCGGGGGCGGGTTCCCGGCCCGAGTACAGCGCGAACAGCTCGGCCGCCAGCAGCGGTGTCGACCAGCCGTCCAGCAGGATGTGATGGTTGGTGAAAACCAGCCGGTAGCTCTGGGGACCACTCCGTACCAGCACGAACCGCATCAACGGCGGCCGGGACAGGTCGAACCGCCGGGCACGCTCCTCGGCGGCCACCGTCTCGGCGTCGGTCCCCGCCACCTCCCGCCACGGCACCTCCACCCGCCGGTGCACCAGCTGCACGGGATCGCCCCCCGCCCGCTGCCGGAACGAGGCCCGCAGGTTGGCGTGACGATGCACCAGCCGACAGGCCGCGTCCCGCAGCGCGGGGACGTCGAGGGCGCCCTCCAGCTCCAGCACGAGCTGCGCGGTGTAGACGTCGGGCGCCGCCTCGTCGAACAGGGCGTGGAAGAACAGGCCCTGTTGCAGCGGCGACAACGGCAGGATGTCCTCAAGCTGGCTCACCGTGCGCTCCACTCCGCGTCGAGTTCCGCCGCGAACGCGTCGATCTCTTCCTGGCCGATGGAGATCAGCAGGTCCGACGGGGTCAGGCCGTCTCCGGTGTGTCGGGACAGGCCGGTGAGGGCGGCGAACCACGCCTCGGCCAGCTCCCTGACCTGCTCCTCGCCGTACAGGCGCCCGGCCCACGACCAGGTCACCGAGAGGCGCGGCCCGTCCGGCAGGTCCCTGGTGAGGGCGTTGACCTCCAGCGCGTGCGGGAGCGCGAGGTCGGCCGCGTGCCCTCCGCCCACCGCCTCCGACTCAGGCGCCGGGGACCAGTCCGCACCTGTGGCGGCCTCGACGCGGCCGAGGTAGTTGAAAGCCAGCTCCGGTACGGGACAGCGGGCCAGTTCCCGCGCGGTGACGGGGTTGAGGTGGCGGAGCAGACCGTAACCGATGCCTTCGCCGGGAGTCGCACGGAGCTGCTCCTTGACCCGTTTTATCGCCCGCGCGGCGGTGGGGCCCGAAAGGTCGGTCCAGTCGGCGGGGCCCGCGTCGAGCCTGACGGGGTGGATGGTGGTGAACCAGCCCACGGTCCTGGACAGGTCGACGTCGGGGAAGATCTCCGCACGGCCGTGCCCCTCCAGGTCGAGCAGGACCTCCCGCTGCCCGGTGCAGCGGGTCACCGCCAGGGCGAGCCCGGCGAGCAGCACGTCGTTGACCCGGCCGCGGAACGCCGCCGGGAGCCGGGTGAGCAGCGGAACGGTGACATCGGCGGGAAGTCCGAGCGTGAGGTGGCGCTGGGTGGCGAAGGTGTCCGTGGACGGGTCCAGCCGCCCGGTGCCGCCACCGAGCGTGCGGGTCCAGTGATCGAGCTCGCCGGTCCTGCGGGCCGCCTCGTCGTGCAGGCGGTGTGCCCAGGTACGGAAGGAGGTGGGCACCGGCTCCAGCACCGGGACGGTCGGCTGAGCGACCGCTCCCTGAAGGAG
>NZ_JBEXUE010000672.1:0-4370 GCF_040614275.1 Streptosporangium sp. NPDC006013 | reverse complement strand
GGGATTCGGAGCTGGTGCGGCGGCTGGCGGGGCTGGGTGAGGCCGAGCAGGTTCGGCTGGTGGTGGAGTTGGTGCGGGCGCAGGCGGCGGTGGTGCTGGGGCACGAGTCGGTGGACGCGATCCGGCCGGGACGGGAGTTCCGTGAGCTGGGCTTCGACTCCCTCACCGCGGTCGAGCTGCGCAACCGGCTCAACGCCGTCACCGGGCTGCGGTTGCCCGCCACCCTCATCTTCGACTACCCCACCCCCGCCAGCATCGCCGAACACCTCCTGGAGGAAATCGCGCCCGGAGCGAACACCACGGTAGAGCTGTCATTGCTGGCCGATCTCGACCGGTTCGAGACCGCTCTTTCCGGCTACGCGCTCGACGAGCTCGCCCGGAACGGCATCGCTACCCGGCTGCGGCACCTGCTGGTGAAGGTGAGTGAGAGCGGCACGGAAACTAGTGAAATCGCTGTCGCAGGCATGCTCGAATCGGCGAGTACCGAGGAAATCCTCAGCTTCATCGACAACGAACTGGGCCGCTCGAAAGATCTGTGATTCGAGTGTGATTCGAGCCCGCGTCTGAACAATGTGAAGGGCCATTCTCATGTCCGAAGACCGGAAGCTCGTCGAGTACCTGAGGTGGGTCACCGCCGATTTGCACGAGACCCGTCGGCGGCTCGAAGAGGTGGAGTCGGGCAGGCATGAGCCGATCGCCATCGTGTCGATGGCATGCCGCCTTCCAGGTGGGGTCGATTCTCCTGAGGATCTGTGGCGGTTGCTGATCGAGGGTGAGGACGTGATCTCGCGGGTTCCGGCTGATCGGGGTTGGGATCCGGATTTGCTGTCCGGGTTGGGTCTTGATGTTCAGGGTGGGTTTCTGGCGGATGTGGCGGGGTTCGATGCGGGGTTCTTCGGGATCTCGCCGCGTGAGGCGTTGTCGATGGACCCGCAGCAGCGGCTGCTGCTGGAAGGGGCGTGGGAGGCGGTCGAGCGGGCCGGGATCGACCCGCTCTCGCTGAAGGGCAGCTCCACCGGGGTGTTCGTGGGCACCAACGGCCAGGACTACATGAGCCTGATCGTGAACGCTCCGGCGGATGTGCAGGGCAATGGCGTCACCGGCGTGGCGGCCAGCGTGTTGTCGGGCCGGCTGTCCTACACGCTGGGTCTGGAGGGCCCGGCGGTGTCGGTGGACACCGCGTGTTCGTCGTCGCTGGTGACATTGCACCTTGCGGCGCAGGCGCTGCGGCAGGGGGAGTGCTCGCTCGCGTTGGCCGGCGGTATCACGGTGATGACGTCGCCGATGGCGTTGGTCGGGTTCGGCCTACAGGGCAGCGGGTTGTCGCCCGATGGGCGGTGCAAGGCGTTCTCCGACAGCGCGGACGGCACCAGCTGGTCCGAGGGTGTGGGCATGCTGGTGCTGGAGCGGTTGTCGGACGCCCGCCGCAACGGTCATCAGGTGCTCGCGGTGATGCGTGGCTCGGCGATCAATCAGGACGGTGCGTCGAACGGGTTGACGGCGCCGAACGGTCCTTCGCAGCAGCGGGTGATCCGCCAGGCACTGGTCAGCGCCGGTTTGTCGTCGTCCGAGGTGGATGCGGTGGAGGCGCACGGTACGGGGACGACGCTGGGTGATCCGATCGAGGCGCAGGCGCTGCTGGCGACCTATGGGCAGGACCGGGACGAGGATCGGCCGCTGTTGCTGGGGGCGATCAAGTCGAACCTCGGTCACGCGCAGGCGGCGGCGGGTGTGGTCGGTGTGATCAAGATGGTGCTGGCCATGCGGCACGGCGTGCTGCCCAAGACGCTACATGTCGATACTCCTTCCTCGCACGTGGACTGGTCCGCCGGTGCGGTGGAGTTGCTGACCGAGCAGGTCGAGTGGCCGGAGACGGGTCGTCCGCGTCGGGCGGGGGTGTCGTCGTTCGGGATCAGCGGCACCAACGCGCACGTGATCATCGAACAGGGGCCGGAAACGCCGGATGGAGAGGACACTCCGCAGGACCGGGTTCCTGCCGAGGGCCTGGTGCCGGTGTTGGTGTCGGCGAAGACGGGTCAGGCGTTGCGGGCGCAGGCCGGGCGGCTGGTGTCGTTCCTGGACGGTGAGCCTGGTCCAGGGCTGGTCGATGCGGCGTTCTCGCTGGCGACGACGCGGTCGGCGTTCGAGCATCGGGCGGTGGTGCTGACCGCCGACCGTGAGGGTGTGCTGGCTGGGCTGGGCGCGCTGGTCGAGGATCTGCCGGGTGCGGGTGTGGTGCGCGGGGTGGCCGGGGGTGAGCCGCAACTGGCGGTCCTGTTCACCGGTCAGGGCAGTCAGCGGGCCGGGATGGGCCGTGGCCTGTATGACCGGTTCCCGGTGTTCGCGGCGGCGTTGGACGCGGTGATCGCCGAGTTCGACCCGCTGCTGGAGGGGTCGTTGCGGGAGGTGTTGTTCGCCGAGCCGGGGTCGGTCGAGGCGGAGGCACTCGACCAGACGGGGTGGGCGCAGCCGGCGTTGTTCGCGGTGGAGACGGCGTTGTTCCGGCTGGTCTCCTCGTGGGGGGTGCGGCCGGATGTGCTGGCCGGTCATTCGGTCGGGGAGATCAGCGCGGCGCATGTGGCGGGGGTGTTGTCGCTGAAGGACGCGTGTGCGTTGGTGGCGGCGCGGGCGCGGTTGATGCAGGCGCTTGCTGCCGGTGGGGCGATGGTGTCGGTGCAGACCTCCGAGGAGGAGGTCGCCGAGCTGCTGGCCGGACGGGAGAAGGAGGTGTCGGTCGCGGCGGTGAACGGCCCGGCCTCAGTGGTGATCTCCGGTACCGAGGAGGCGGTCCTTGAGGTGACCACCGCTCTGGAGGAGCGGGGAATCAGGGCGAAGCGGTTGCGGGTGTCGCACGCGTTCCACTCGCCGTTGATGGACCCGATGCTGGAGGACTTCCGTACCCTGGCCCGGACGCTGACCTACGACCCGCCGCAGATCCCGGTGGTGTCCACCCTGACCGGGGAACCCGCCATGGCCGAGCGGTTGTGCTCGCCGGAGTACTGGGTGGAGCAGGTACGCGGCGCGGTGCGTTTCGCCGACGGGGTGCGCACGCTGCAGGCGCAGGGTGTGCGGGCGTATCTGGAGCTGGGTCCCGACGGGGTGCTGACCGCCATGGCCCAGGACACCATCGCGGCCAAGCCAGAGGCACATGGAAACGAGTCGCCCACGATGCTGGTGTCGGCGCTGCGTAAGGGGCGCGACGAGCACATGGCGGTGATGACGGCGCTGGCCGAGCTGCATGTGCACGGGGTGCCGGTCGACTGGCGATCAGTACTGCCGGGTGGGCACCGGATTGACCTGCCCACCTACCCCTTCGAGCGCCAGCAGTTCTGGCCCGAGGCCGGTTCCGGTGCGGGGAACGTGGCGGCGGCGGGGCTGGCCGCGACGGATCATCCGCTGCTGGGCGCGGTGATGCCGCTGGCCAACGCCGACGGGGTGGTGCTGACCGGGCGGTTGTCGGTGAGTGCGCATCCGTGGCTGGCCGATTACGTGGTGGCGGGTTCGGTGGTGGTGCCGGGTTCGGCGTTCGTGGAGCTGGCGGTGCGGGCCGGTGACCAGGTTGGTTGCGACCTGGTCGAGGAGTTGACCCTGGACGCGCCGCTGGTGCTGGGTGAGCGGGATGCAGCCGTGGTGCAGGTGTGGGTGGGGGCTCCGCAGGAGTCGGGTCGTCGGAGCGTGAACGTGTATGCCCGCTCGGCCGAGGAGGTGGCGTGGGTGCGGTACGCGACCGGCACGCTCGCGACCGGTGTTTCGGAGGTCGTGTCGTTTGATGCGGCGGTGTGGCCGCCGGTTGGGGCGTCCGTGGTCGAGGTGGAGGGGTTGTACGAGGAGTTGGCCGAGGACGGTTTCGTCTACGGTCCGACATTCCAGGGGTTGCGGGGGGTCTGGCGCGGTGCCGACGGCGAGGTGTTCGCCGAGGTGGCGTTGCCGGAGCAGGCGGTGTCGAGTGCGGGGTCGTTCGGGGTGCATCCGGCGTTGCTGGACGCGGCGTTGCACGCGGTGGTCTTCGCCGGGTTGGATGATTCCGAGGGTGGTTTGTTGCCATCCTCCTGGGGTGAGGTGTGTTTGCACGCGGGTGGGGCGTCGGTGTTGCGGGTGCGGTTGGTCAGGACGGGGTCGGATGCGGTGTCGCTGAGCGCGGTGGATGTGACGGGTGGGCCGGTGGTGTCGGCGCGGTCGGTGGTGTTGCGGCCGGTCGAGGTCGAGCGGCTGAGGGTTTCCGAGGGTGTCGGGGTGGGTTGGGAGTCGTTGTTCGGGGTGGAGTGGGCGCCGGCGGGTGCTGTGCCGGAGGCCGGTGGGGTGCCGTCGGTGGCGGTGCTCGGTGGGGATGTGTTGGGGGTTGTTTCCGCGTTGCGGGCGGCCGGGGACGC
>NZ_JBEXUE010000671.1:0-4376 GCF_040614275.1 Streptosporangium sp. NPDC006013 | reverse complement strand
TCGTTGGTGCCGTCACCGGTCATCGCGACCAGCCGGCCGCCCTCCTGCTCCGACCTGATCAGCGCGAGCTTGTCCTCGGGAGTCGCCTCGGCCAGAAAGTCGTCCACTCCCGCCTCGTTGGCGATGGCCCCGGCCGTCAGCGGGTTGTCACCGGTGATCATGATGGTGCGGATGCCCATCCGGCGCATCTCGTCGAACCGCTCGCGCATGCCCTGCTTGACGACGTCCTTGAGATGAATGACCCCCAGCACCCGCGCCCTGCCGTCGGCGATCTCACCGACGACCAGCGGGGTGCCACCGGAGCCGGAGACGGCGTCGACGATGCCTCCGACCGCCTCGACGGGATGGCCGCCGTGGTCGCGAATCCACTTCATCACGGCGGTGGCGGCGCCCTTTCGGACCTGACGGCCTTCGAGGTCGACACCGCTCATCCGGGTCTGCGCGGTGAACCCGATCCACCGGGCGCGGGCGAGTTCTCCCGGCAGTCGCTCTCTCAGCCCGTGCTCCTGCTTGGCGTAGACCACGATGGAGCGGCCTTCGGGGGTCTCGTCGGCCAGGCTGGCCAGTTGTGCGGCCTCCGCCAGGTCGTCCGCGGAGACTCCGGAGGCGGTCAGGAACGCCGACGCCTGCCGGTTGCCCAGGGTGATGGTGCCGGTCTTGTCCAGCAGCAGGGTGTTGACGTCCCCGGCGGCCTCGACCGCGCGGCCGCTCATCGCGAGCACGTTGCGCTGGACCAGGCGGTCCATGCCCGCGATACCGATCGCCGACAGCAGCGCGCCGATCGTGGTCGGGATGAGGCAGACCAGCAGCGAGACCAGCACGACGCCGGTGACGCCGTCCGCGGTCAGGGCTAGCGAGTCCGGGACTCCGGGGTTCTGTGCCTTGGCGTAGATCGCCAGTGGCTGCATGGTCGCGGTGGTGACCAGGAAGATGATCGTCAGGGCGGCCAGCAGGATGTTTAGGGCGATCTCGTTGGGGGTCTTCTGCCGGCCGGCGCCCTCGACCAGGGCGATCATCCGGTCGATGAAGCTCTCGCCGGGCCGCTGGGTGATCTGGACGACGATCCGGTCGCTCAGCACCTTGGTGCCGCCGGTCACCGCCGACCTGTCACCGCCAGACTCGCGAATGACCGGGGCGGACTCGCCGGTGATGGCCGACTCGTCCACCGAGGCGATGCCGTCGACCACGTCGCCGTCACCTGGGATGATCTCCCCGGCCTCCACCACGACGAAGTCGCCCCGCAGCAGCTCGGGTGCCCCGACGACGTCCCACTCGGTGGAGTCGCGGCCGCGCAGCCGCCGCGCCGTGGTGTCGCGCTTGGCGGCGCGCAGCGTGGCCGCCTGTGCCTTGCCGCGCCCCTCGGCGACGGCCTCGGCCAGGTTGGCGAAGAGCACGGTCAGCCAGAGCCACACCACGGTGGCCCAGGCGAAGAACGACGGGTCCACCACCGCGAGCGCCGTGGTGAAGGCCGCGCCGATCTCGACGATCAGCATCACCGGGTTGTGCCAGAGGGTGGCCGGGTTGAGCTTCCTGAGCGCCTCGGGCAGCGATGTGATCAGTTGCCTGGGATGGAGGAGGCCGCCGCCCACCCTGCCGTTCCCAGGGGTGGGGGTATGGCCCGGCATCTGGAACGTCCGGATGAACATCACTGGAATCCCTCCGCGAGCGGGCCGAGTGCCAGGGCGGGCAGGAAGGTCAGCGCGACGAGGATCACCGTCACGCCGACGACCATGCCGACGAACTGCGGCCGGTAGGTGGGCAGGGTGCCCGCCGAGGCGGGCACCGGTGCCTGCGCGGCCAGGGAGCCGGCCAGGGCGAGTACGAAGATGATCGGCAGGAACCGGCCGAAGGCCATGCACAGGCCGAGAGCCACGTCGTACCACGGCGTGTTGGCGGTGAGGCCGGCGAACGCGGAGCCGTTGTTGTTGGCCGCGCTGGTGAAGGCGTACAGCACCTCGGAGAAGCCGTGCGGGCCAGTGTTGAGCATGCTCGCCCGCTGCTCGGCCGAGCCCATCGCCAGCGCCGTGCCGGTCAGCACCAGCACCGGTGTGACCAGGAAGTACATCGCGGCGAACTTGATCTCGCGGGCGCCGATCCGCTTGCCCAGGTATTCGGGGGTGCGGCCGACCATGAGCCCGGCCACGAATACCGTGATCACCGCGAGGACGAGCATGCCGTACAGGCCCGCGCCCGCGCCGCCGGGCGCGACCTCGCCCAGCATCATGTTGAACATCGTGAACATGCCACCGAACGCGGTGAACGAGTCGTGGGAGGAGTTCACCGCGCCGGTCGAGGTCAGGGTGGTGGCGGCGGCGAAGGTGGCGGAGTCGGGCACGCCGAAGCGCATGTCCTTGCCCTCCAGCGCGGCGCCCACCGCCTGCGGGACCGTACCGCCGTGGGCGGTCTCCAGCCCGGTGAGCAGCGCGACGCCGGTCAGCGCCAGGATCCCCATGATCGCGACGATCGCGTAGCCCTGCCGCCTGTCTCCGACCATGCGGCCGAAGGTGCGGGGCAGCGCGAACGGGATCAGCAAGATCGCGAAGATCTCCACCCAGTTGGTCCAGCTCGTGGCGTTCTCGAAGGGATGGGCCGAGTTCGTGTTGTAGAACCCGCCGCCGTTGTTGCCCAGCTCCTTGATGATCTCCTGGCTGGCCACCGGGCCGCCGGTGATCGCCTGGGTGCCGCCGGTCAGGGTGGTCACCTCGTGCGGGGAGGCGAGGTTCTGGACCAGTCCGCCCGCCAGCAGCACGACCGCGCCGACCAGGGCGATCGGCAGCAGGATGCGGAGGGTGCCGCGGACCAGGTCGACCCAGAAGTTGCCCAGTTCCCCGGCCTCCTTGCGGGCAAGACCGCGGACCAGGGCGATCGCCACCGCCATGCCCACCGCGGCGGACACGAAGTTCTGCACCGCCAGGCCGGACATCTGCACCAGGTGGCCCATGGTCGACTCACCGGAGTAGGCCTGCCAGTTGGTGTTGGTGACGAAGCTGACCGCGGTGTTCCACGCGACGTGGTCGGTCACCGAGGGGAAGCCCAGCGACAGGAACAGCTTGTCCTGCAGCCGCTGCAGTCCGTACAGGAACAGGACGGAGATCGCCGAGAACGCCAGCACGCTGCGGGCGTAGCCACCCCACCCCTGCTCGGCGTCCGGCCGGACGCCGATGATCCGGTAGATCACCCGCTCGGGGGCGAGGTGCCTCCCGCCGTTGTAGACGCGGTACATGTAGCCGCCCAGCGGCCGGTGGACCAGTGCTAGGGCGACGACGAGGGATCCGATGAACAGGACTCCGGCCATGGTCGACGACATTAGAAGCGCTCCGGAAACAGCAAGGCCACGACCATGAAGATCACCAGGCCGACGACCACGACCAGACCGGCCGCGTTGACGGCGCTCACAGCCGTTCCACCGCCTTGACGACCAGCCCGAGGATCGCGAAGACCGCGATCGTCAGGGCGACGAAGATGACGTCTGCCATCCCCACTCCTCGCATCCGGGGTTTGTTCTCACCGCCGCCCGACGGGCAGGGCACATGCAAGGAAAGCTCTGTTTTTCGCGCTTATTGCGCCACTTGACGGTTTCCATACGCCCCGGCACCCAGGCTTGACGCCTCCCCCACGCGGGGCCCGGCATACCTTGACGACCGCTTGACACCCGATCACCGGCTCCCGCCACCGTGCGGGACGAGCGGGTGCTCCGGCCTCGGCGACGCGCCGTGCTCTCACCCGTGCCCCGGCCGTCAACCGCCGGGCGTCGCGCGAACGACCCCGCGGGCAGGAGGCTCTTCTATGATCGGAAAGGTGGCTGCCCCGATCTCCCGCCCCAGTGCCCGGGTCCTGCTGGTCGACGACGACGACCGCCTCCTGCTGTTCCGGTTCCAGGCTCCCGCGCACTGGTCCGCCGAGCACTTCTGGGTCACCCCGGGCGGAGGGGTGCACGAGGGGGAGAGCCTGGCCGCCGCCGCGGTCCGCGAACTGCGCGAGGAGACCGGGCTGGACGTCGCGGAGGAGCGGCTGGGGCCCGTCGTGGCCCGCACCTCCGGCCTCGCCGAATTCGGCGACGTCCTGGTCGAGGCGACCGACTCGTTCTTCTTCCTGCGCGTCGACGGCCACACCGTCGACGTCTCGGGGCAGGAGGAGCTGGAGCGCTCGCAGATCTCGGCGCACCGCTGGTGGCCGCACCGGGAGTTCCTGACCACCCGGGAGCTGGTCTTCCCCGTCAACCTGCCGGCCCTGCTGCCCGGCCTGCTGGCCGGGGACCTTCCCGCCGAACCGGTCCTGCGGCCCGAGATGACCGACGACGAGCGCGCGGCCTACGCGCAGCTCCAGAAGCAGGACTGGATGAACGGCGTGGACCATCATGGGCTGTTGCGCGCGGC
>NZ_JBEXUE010000670.1:0-4388 GCF_040614275.1 Streptosporangium sp. NPDC006013 | reverse complement strand
GTCGGTCTCGGCCTGGCCACCGCGATCGGTGCCGCCCTGGCCCAGCCGGACAGGCTCCCGGTGGCCGCGCTGGGCGACGGCGGCGCGCTGATGGGCGTCGCCGAACTGGAGACCGTCGTGCGGCTCGGTCTCCCGATGGTGATCGTCGTGTACGACGACGACGGCTACGGCGCCGAGGTGCACCACTTCGGCCCGGACGGCCACCCTCTGGACACGGTGACCTTCCCGCCCACGGACATCGCCGCCATCGCCCGCGGCTTCGGCTGCGAGGCCGTCACGGTAAGGGACAGGTCCGATCTCGCCGAGGTGGCCCGCTGGCTGGGCGGAGCCAGGGAACGGCCCCTGCTGATCCACGCCCACGTCAGCCGTGCGCGGGGCTCGTGGTGGCTGGAGGAGGCGTTCCGGGGACACTGAGCCTTTCGCGGGTGTGGGAGGGGGGAGCGGCTGAGGTACGGTTCAGCCATGGCTGAGATCGTGTACCCCCCGGTCATCGGGGCGGCGTTGACCCTGTTCCGCGCGCTGGACCTCAAGATCCGGATCGAGGGAGCCGAGCGTATCCCGCGGACCGGCGGAGCCGTGCTGGTCAGCAACCACATCAGCTATCTCGACTTCATCTTCGCCGGCCTGGCCGCGCGCCCCTCAAAGCGCCTGGTGCGTTTCATGGCGAAGAAGGAGGTCTTCGACCACAAGATCTCCGGCCCGCTGATGCGCGGCATGCACCACATCCCGGTCGACCGCGCGGCGGGCGCCGCCGCGTTCGGCGCGGCGCTGAAGGCGCTCAGGGAGGGAGAGGTCGTCGGCGTGTTCGCCGAGGCCACGATCAGCCGGTCCTTCACGGTCAAGGAGATCAAGAACGGCGCGGTCCGGATGGCCGTCGGCGCCAAGGTGCCGATGATCCCGGTCTCCCTGTGGGGCACCCAGCGGCTGTGGACCAAGGGCCACCCCAAGAAGCTGTTGCAGCGGCACGTGCCGATCACGATCGTGGTCGGCGAGCCCATGCACCCCAAGCGCGGCGACGACTACGACGCGGTCACCGCCGACCTGCGCGGGCGGATGAGCGAGATGCTCGATCAGGCGCAGCAGGGCTACCCGGAGATCCCGAAGGGCGTCTGGTGGCAGCCCCGTCACCTCGGCGGTACCGCCCCCACTCCCGAGGAGGCGGACAAGCTCGACGCCGAGGAGGCGGAGGAGCGGGCGGCCCGGCGCGAGTCATGAGGGCGATGGCGCACACGCGCACGTAACGGGGGGCGGGTTCGCGGCCCCGGATGCCGCGCCGAGGCCATCGCTCACCGGGACAAAGTGCGCGAATCATGAGCATCCTCTACAAGTCATGAGCAGGTAATTCACAAGTGGCATGCTCCAACCTGTTCGCATGAGCAACGCATTCGACGACGTGGTGAACGCCTTCCAGCCGGTGCCGACCCCCGGCCCCGGCCGCACGCCGGGGCGGGTCGGCATGGCGTTCCTGCTCCTCCTCTGGGTGGGGCTGGGAGTGTCGCCCTTCGTGTTCGCGGTCTCCGGCCTCAAGCTCGCGACCGGCTCCGTCGGCACCCCTGGCACCCTCACGGTCATCTCGTGCGAGGAGTTGGGCAAGGGCCGCTACGACTGCAAGGGCAGCTTCGCGCCCGACGGCGGTGGCGCCGCGATCCCGGTCGACGCCTCGCCCGACTCCACAGCCGGTGACGTCAGGCGGGCACAGCTCACTCCCGAGGGCGACCGTGCCGTCGCGACCGGTACCTCGGGCATCCTGGCCGCGCTGACCATGCCGCTCCTCGGTGTCGGAGTGTTCGCCTTCCTGCCGTACGTGCTCCTCTACGTCTCCAGGGTGCGGCGTGGCAGGCGTGCCGCGGTCGTCTTCGGCTCCGTGCTCACCACGCTCTCGCTCGCCGGTGTCGTCGTCGGCATGGTCGCCGCCTACTCCTGACCGGCCCCTGCCGTCCCCGCCGATGCGCGGGGCGACCCTACCTTCCGGTGTCCGCCGATCCACCCTGCTCGGCACGCCAGATCCACCATGAGTAGACCAGCGGGATGAGGCTCGCGATGACCGCCCCGACGAGCACGATCGGGAACAGCGCGGGAATCGGCAGCAGGAACGCGGCGACGAGCAGGATCACGCCGAGGGCGGCGAAAAGCCGGCCGGCCAGCCGCTGGGTGCGCTGCCAGGAGCGCTCGCTCTCCATCGTCCAGGGAGTGCGCACCCCCACGGCCCAGTTGCTGCGGCTCTTGGGCAGGTAGTTGCCCAGCACCAGGAAGAGCGCCCCCGTCCCGGCGATGACGAACCGGACGACGGGGAGTTCGCCACCCGTGGCGTTGACGATGCTGACCGTGTGGATGCCGGTGAGCAGGGCGAGCGAGCCGATCCAGGCCGCGGTGTAGACGTGGGCCGAATTCGCCATGTTCCCCTGGCGGGGGAGCAGGCGCGGCAGCACGACGAACATCACGCAGAGTCCCAGCATGATCAGCGGGAGCAGGCCCAGCGCCTCGACCTTGCCCGCGAACCGGTCGGCCTCACCGGAAGGACCCCAGTGCACCGGCAGCAGGGCGTCGTCGGGAATCTGCGTCCAACCCCAGATCGAGACGCCCGCCGAGACGAGCAGCGCCACGGCGCCGCCGATCAGCCCGGGACGCGGGTTCACGGTCCTGTCGTCGGTGATGTTCTCGGTCATCGATGTCCCTCTCATTCGTGGTCGTGGCGGGGGGGCGATGAGGGCTGGACGGGATCGGGTGGCCTGGCGTCTCCGATCTTGAACAGATCGAGCAGCGCGCCCAGGGACTCCTCCAGCAGGGACACGTGCAGGTGGTAGATGATCGAGGTTCCCCTGCGCTCGCCGTAGACCAGACCGGCCTCGCGGAGCAGGCGGAGGTGGCCGGACAGGGTGGGTTTGGAAATGTCGAAGTGATCGGCGATCTCGCCCGCCGACCGGTCGCACTGCCGGAGCAGCGCGAGAATCTGGCGGCGAGTCGGATGCGCGAGCGCCTCGTAGACCCGATTCACAGCTTGTTCCCTTATTAGCTAATAACCGAAATATACCCTACGTGGGGAAAGGTGACGCGTCTCCGTGCTCCGTCCGCGCTCGGGGGTGCCGGGGGAGAGTCCTGGTTTGGGGTGGTATGTGAGGATTCCCCTTCGGGAGCCTCGGCGACCCCTTCCGGCGAGGCGCGGCCACGGCCGATTTGTTTGATCCGCGAAATGCCACGGTGACCTGGAGGAATATCCGGATTCGGGCGTTGAGTGACTGTTCTGTCGGCATGGGGGGGATAGAAGCGGGCAGTCTTCCCCGCGCCCATCGACGGAGGATCACGGCCGGGCAGTGGTCCTCCGTCTCGGCGGCAGGCGGAAGCACCCCTTGGACGCCGCCGCTGGTTCCGGATCAAGCCAGATGGAGGACAAGGTGACGCTAACAAACCCTGACAGGCCCAACGGGGCCCTGTCGAGCGGAGCGGGCGGACCACACCGGCGCGTTTCGCGTCCACTGGTCTTCGCCACCGCCGTCGTGCTGGCGGCCTCGGGCGGCGTCGGCGTGTCCGCGGCGTCGGCGGGACCGCCGCCGCCCGCCCCGACGGGATCGCCGACGGGATCGCCGACAGGGGCCCCGACGAGCTCGCCGACAGGGGCGGAGACGCCGGCTCCCAGCGAGACGGTCACCCCGACTCCCACGCCCACCGCCACCACGGCGCCGCAGGTGCCCCTGATCGCATTCCCCGGCGCGCTGCACGGCGAGTTCGTCCTGCCCGCGGAGGACGGCTGCGGCTTCACGGTGTTCGCCCAGACGGGGGCGGCGATCGCCCTGACGGAGGACTCGATCACGGTGAGAAGCCAGGACGGCTTCGAGAAGGCGTACGCGATCGACGACTCCACCCGGACCCTCGCGGGCCGGCGGGGCAACGAGGTCAGGCAGGGCGACTGGGTGTCGGTGACCGCCACGACCCAGGGCGAGACGGCGACCGCCGCCTACGTCTTCGACCTGTCGCGGCCCAGTAAGAGGTTCTGGCGCGGTGACGGCTGGTGGCTCCCCAGGCAGTGGCGGCCGGATGGCAGGTGGCGCACCCCCACCCCCACCCCCTGCCCCACCCCGCCCGTCGAGACTCCCACCGCTCCGCCACTCCCGACGCCCACGGACGCCCCGACGGTGCCGACGGACGCTCCGACGGTGCCCACGGAGACCCCGGCCGTGCCAACGCCCGAGCCGACTCCCACGGTGACGGACACCGTGCCCCCCAGCCCGACCCCGACCCCCTGAGCATTCGCTGTCGAACTCGCCAGATGAGATCGGACCGGCCGGCCGTTCCGGCTCCGCCGGGTCCGTGATAGCGGGCGCGCTCAGCCGATGCGGCTGAGCCCGTCGGTCATGCTCCATGCACCCCTGCGCACCGTCATCTACGCCGAC
>NZ_JBEXUE010000669.1:0-4400 GCF_040614275.1 Streptosporangium sp. NPDC006013 | reverse complement strand
GCACGCGACAGCGGCCTGCGGCACCGCCAGGACTTTGGGAAACGAGGAGGGGCCATGGCGCCCGGGCTGCTGTTCCCGCTCCAGTACACGCACCCCGACACGGTCGTGCCGTTCGGAGAGCTGGTGATGAGCGGGCTGGCCGGCCGACTCTGGCTGGGACAATCCGTGCTGACCGAGACGCATCAGACGATCGCCTACCTGACGGGCCGGGGGATCAGGGTGCCGTGCGGGCTGAGCGTGACGCTGATGCCGCTGCGGCACCCGATGGAGGCGGCGGTACAGGCGCGCAGCCTGGCGGTGCTCACCGGCCGGCCGGTGGTCGCCGGATACGGCGCCGCGACCCCGGACCTGGTCCGGGCGCTGCGCGGCGCGCCGTACCACAAGCCGGCCGCGGCCGCGGCCGGGTACGCCCGGGCGGTGCGCGCCTTCCTCGACGGCGGCACCGTCGAGCACGCCTGCGAGGCGTGCGTCGCCACCACCGCGCTGCCCCCGATGCACCACCCGCCCGTCGAGGTGGGGCTGGGCGTCATCCGGCCGGGCATGGCGCGGGCGGCGGGCGCCGTCGCCGACGTGGCCATCACCTGGATGACGCCGCCCCACTACGTCCGGGACACGCTGCTTCCCGCCCTGGCCGCCGGAGCCGCGAACCGCGGCACGCCGCCCCGCGTCGCGACCGTCGTGCATGTGGCGCTGGCCGGCCCCGGCCGCGATCCCCGCAGACTCGCGCACAGCGCGGCCGCGGACCATCTGCGGGCCCCGCACTACACCGACATGCTCCGCCGGGCCGGGGTGCCCGCCGACCCGGCCGACCCGCGCGCCGGCGCCGCGGCCCTGGTCGAGGCGGGCGTCTACGTGTACGGCACACCGGAGGAGGTCGTCGAACGGCTACGCGGCTACCGCGAGGCGGGCGTCGACGAAGTCATCCTCAATCTCGCCGGCGTCGCGGGGACCGAGGGGTTCCGGGCGGCGCTCGCGGACGCCGAGTGCCTGCTCCACGCCATGGCGGACGCCGATGAGTGAGCCCGGGCGGCCTCAGGGGCCGCCACCGTTCCACGCCGAGCGCCTGCTCATCCTCGCCACCGGCTCGCTCGGCGCCGCCTTCCTGCCGTACTGGCTCAACTGGCTGCGGCGTTCCTACCGGAGCCTGGAAGTCCGGGTGGTGGTCACCAGAAGCGCGGAGCGGTTCGTCAGCCGGCAGGCGATCGCGGCCCTCATCGGCAAGGACGTGCCCGTCGACGCCTGGCCGGACGTTCCGGCGCCGGAATCACCGCACGCGGACTACGCCATCTGGCCGGACACCGTGATGGTCTACCCGGCGACCTATCACTTCCTGGGCCGGTTCGCCAACGGTCTCGCCGACACCCCCATGCTGCTGGCGCTCCAGTGCACCTCCGCGCTGATCGGGATCGCGCCGGCCCTGCCGCCGGGAGCCACCCGCTCGTACGCCTACCAGCAGCACCGTACGGCGATCGAGGGCCGGCCCAACGTCGTGGTCGTCGACCCCGTGCCGGTCCTGAGCACCCACACCCGAGGACGGGACGCCCTGGGAACCGCCCCGCTCTCCACCCTGATCGAACGACTGGCGGAACTGCGCGCCACGCGCGAGAAGGAGGACCAGTGAGCCGAGCCGTCGACTCCTACGGCACGGGCTACGTGCTGACCACGATCGCCCGGTCTGCCGAGGGGGACTACCAGTGGGCCCGGCGTCCCGGGCCGCACCGGGGCGGCGCGCTGCGCACGCCGGATCCCGCCGTCCTGGACGCCGCCCGGATGGCGGCCCGCGGGCGGGTCGGGCTCACGCTTCCGGAGCGGGCGGACGCCACCGGCATGACGTACCGGACCGGCCAGGCCCGCTCGATCGCGGCCATGCTCCTCGGTCCGAGGTCGGGCGAGAGCGACGCCGACATCGCGCGGATCACGGCGGACACCTTCGTGGAGACCGGCGCGGCCCTCGCCCGCCTGCACGCCGTCCCCCTGCCGCAGGCCGATCTACCGTCCCCCGACGGCCTGCTGCGGCTGCTCTCCTGGCTACGGGACGGGCTGGGACCCGGCGCCGCGCCCGATCTGCACCGCCACGCGACCGAGATGCTGGGCCGGGACCGGATGGCCACGGTGGCGGCGTGGTGCGTCCCGGCGACGGAGGCACCGCACGCCCTGCTGCACGGCGGCCCCAGCATGGGCATCCTCCTGCCCCTGACCCCCGACATGGACGGCGGCCTGCTGACCGGTGAGAACCTGGCCGCCGGTCCGCCGGAGTCCGACGTGGGGTGGATCATCGGCGAGCTGGTGGAGCTCAGCGCGTCGATCCGCCGATTCGGCGCGCGCCGGGACTTCGACTTCGACATGTTCATCGGCCGCGTCCTGGAGGGCTACACCGCCGCCCTGGACCTCGCCGCCGTGGGCAGGACGGCCGCGCTGCGCTTCCTGACCCACCTGCACGACTTCGCCGCCTACATGAAATGGCACGACGTCCTCGTCGAGTACCTCAAGCTCGTCGCCGACGTGATCGACGCGGCCGGCGCCGGGCAGTTGCTGCCCTCCCCCGGCGAGGTGGTCCGTTCGTGAACACCGCCGAGATCACGCGCGTGACGCTGCACAACGGGCTGCGGATCGTCATCGAGGAGGAGCACTCCGTCCCCGTGGCGGGCGTCGCGGTGCACTACGACGTCGGCTTCCGCGCGGAGGCCGAAAACGCCTCGGGCCTGGCCCACCTGTTCGAACACCTGATGTTCCAGGGAGCCGCCGGCACCGGGCCGAGCCACTTCCAGCAGGTCGAACGCGCCGGAGGGTTCTGCAACGCCTCCACCCGCCAGGACTACACCGACTTCTACACCGTGGTCCCCGCCGACGCGGTCGCGGAGGTGATCGCGCTGGAGGCCGTCCGCATGCGCGCCTCGAAGATCACCGAGCGGGCCGTCCGGGCCCAGATCTCGGTGATACGTGAAGAGGTCCTGGGCAAGATCCGCAGGCCCTACGGCGGCTTCCCCTGGCCCCGGCTCTCTCCCGTGCTGTTTCGTGCCTTCGCCAACGCTCACGACGGGTACGGCGACTACGCCGCCCTCCGGCACGTGACCGTTCGTGACTGCGAGGAGTTCTTCGACCGGCACTACGGCCCGGGCAACGCCGTGGTGACGGTCGCGGGCGATGTCGAGCCCGAGGCGGTGCTGACGGTCATCGAGCGCGCCTTCGGGGCCATCCCGCCCCGCCCCGTCCCCCCGCCCGCCCCGCATGGGGAACCGGAGCCCGCCGGGCAGGCGACGGCTGAGTACGCCGACCCGCTGGCGCCGCTGCCCGCCCTCGCCCTCGGCTACCGGGTGCCCGACCCGGCCGCCGGCCCCGCCGCACACCTCGCGCTGTCCGCCCTGGCCGGCGTGCTGGCCGGCGGCGTACGGCCCCGGCTGCGGGAACGGCTGCACCGGGAGACCGGGCAGAACGTCACCTTCTCGGCCCGCGTCGGCCTGTTCGATCTCCTCGACGCCCGTGACCCCGACATGTGGCTGCTCACCGCGATCCACCCGGCGGGGCTGTCAGCCGAACGAGTGCTGGCCGCCGTGGACGCCGAACTGGACGCGCTCGGCGCCACCGGGCCCGCGGATGAGGAACTGCGTCGCTGCCGTAACGCGTGGCTCCTGTCCCACCACCGTTCGATGGACCGGCTCGCCGACCGGGTGCGCATGCTCGGGCGCTTCGAGCTGTTGTTCGGCGACCCCGGCCTGGCCGCGCGGCTGCCCGAGTCGTACGCCGAGGTGGGCGCCGCCGACGTGGCGACGGCGGCACGCGGACTGCGCCCGGACTCCCGCGCGCTGCTGCGGGTCGTCCCCGGGGAGGGGCGATGAGCAGCGACCTCGTCGATCGCACGCTGGCGAACGGGCTGCGCGTGCTGGCGGTGCGGCACGGCGTGACCCCCCTGGCCGAAGCGCGCCTGCTCCTCCCCTCCCCCTGCCCGACCCAGGCCGTACTGGCGGAGTCCGTCCTGCTGGCGGCCTGCCTGTCGCGTGGGCAGGACGCCGAGGACCGAGTGGAACTGGACGTGGTGGCCGACGTCCATCAGATGACCGCCACCGCCTGCTGCTCACTGCACGACATGGACGCGCTGACGCGGGCGCTGACGGAGGTGGCGCGGGGCGTGCCCGCCGAGGTCGAGCCGACGCGCGGGCACCTGATCGCGCAGCTCAAGGTGGCCAGGGCGCACCCCGACTTCACGGTCCGGGCGCAGCTGGCGCGGCAGCTGTTCGGCGACCATCCGGTGGCCTTCACCATGCCGGAGGAAGACGAGCTCGCGAGGATCGCCGAGGTGCGGCGCGGGCCGTCCGGCCCGCGCGGCGCCGTCCTGGTGACGGTTCTCCTCCAGCCCGGTGAGGGTCTCGGGCAGCTCCAGGGTGCGGCCGAGCGGGGCAGAT
>NZ_JBEXUE010000668.1:0-4404 GCF_040614275.1 Streptosporangium sp. NPDC006013 | reverse complement strand
ATCCTGGCCGGCCTGATGTTCTGCGTCGCCCTGGTGGTGACGCTCGTGGCACTGCTGAACCTCCATAGGCGGCTCGGCCTCGCCGGGCGGCCCACCACCGCGGTCGGCGACTCGCCCTCGCTCGTCCGTGGCGGCCGGCGGTCAGGGAACCAGCGTGATCTCGGGATAGCGCTGGTCCGGCATGTCGAACAGGTGTGTGGCCTGCCCCTTGAGATGCAGGTCGAAGAAGGCGGTGATGTAGGCACGCTGCGCTGCCACCGACCGTGCCGGATCGATCGTGCCGACGAGATCCTTGACCTGGGGCAGCATGACCTGCAGGTCGGTGAACGATCCATGCGCCGCGCCGGCCAGTCTCAGCTCGCGCTTCCACCCGCTGGAGGCGTTCCAGAAGGACTTCCAGGTACGGTCGCCTGCCCGGGTGTGCGCCTGGGCGGCGAACTGCAGGAACGGCCTGCCCACTCCTGTCCGCGCTATGGGACCCACGTAGGAGCCGTCGAGGTTGACGCCCGCGTCGATGCGAGGGTCGTCGTGGGCGAGCTGGGCGGCCACGGATCCGCCGATGGACTGGCCGAGTATCCCGATCTTCGAGAGGTCCATGACGCCGCGCAGTCCGGCGATCTTGTCGAGGCGGTCGATTACGAACCTCATATCCGCCAGGCGGATCTTGGCATGCTTTCTGAGCAGCTTCGCGATGACGTTCGGCGTCAGCTTCGACGGCAGCGGGACGGCCCGCTCGACCCTCCCCCCGGGGAACTCGACCTGATCGGCCTCGTAGGTGTGATCCACGGTGACCACCAGGTAGCCACGGCTGGCCAGCTCCTCTACGAGCACCGTGCCGAGGGTCCGCGGTCCACCGTCCCCCGGCGCGAACAGTACCACCGGCAGCGACCCGGCCTTCCGGTCGACCGGCGCCCCTTCCCGGGCGTGGGTCGTCGTGGCGGCCCAGTCCATGCTGCCCTGCTTGATTCCCATCGCGGGTGCCGAATGCCGGTCCCAGTCGGCCGCCGCCATCTGTGACATGTGCGGTGCCAAAGGACGATTGGAGGGTCCGGCCGGATACCAGAGGCTCACCATCAGCTCCCGATACGGCCGCGTCTTCACCATCGGATCCCGCCGCGAAGAGTCCACCAGCCGCAACGCACGAGTGCCGATCGAATACCGCCCCGTGGGGGCAGGCAACGTCAACCTGGTGGCAGGGGCGGAGGAGACGGCGAGCCTGGTGGCTGCCTCGGCGATCGTCGCGCCGCTGCCGGTGATCGCGGCCGTGACGGAGGAGGCGTTGGCGGGGTGGGCTGTCAACGGGATGGCGGCGGTCGCGAGGGCGAGCGAGGCGATGGCCACGCGGCGGCGGGTGAATGCGGTGGTCGGCATGTGGTCGGCTCCGTTCTTGATGCGTAATCGTGGTTCAGGAGCTTTCCAGCGGTCTTCCGGCCCGCACGAGCGGCAGGAAGCTGATCCGGTCATACGACTTCGGGCTGACCCTCCTCCCGCAGGAGGAGAGAATTCGGGCTGGTAGGTCGCTTAGTGTGGCGGTATGAACGGCCGGCCCTGGATGCTCGACGCCCTGCTGGCCGCCGCGATCTTCCTCGTCACACTCGGCCCCGGCCAGGTTCTGCGGGGCGGTCTTGAGGTTGTGCTCCTCCAGGTCGGCCTTGTGCTGCCCCTGGTGTGGCGGCGGCGCGCCCCGCTGACGGTGTTCGCGTTGATCGCGGCGGTGGCAGGCCTTCAGTGGCTGGCTGGTGTGCAACTGCCCGCCGACGTGGCGCTGCTGGTGGCCCTGTACAGCGTCGGCACGCACGCGACGTGGCGGCGCACGCTCGCGGCCGCGGCGGTGGTCGAGGCCGGGGTGGTGCTGGCCTCGGCACGGTGGGCACCAGAGGGTCGGTTCCTCCTGTCGGTGGTGGCGTTGACGGCGATGAGTGCCGCCGCGGCCGTCACCGGCACGAGCATGCGGACCAGGCGTGCCTACCTCGCCGCGCTGGAACGCGACCGCGACCAGCGGGCCCGGCTCGCGGTCGCCGAGGATCGGGCTCGGATGGCACGCGACATGCACGACATCGTCACCCATAATCTCTCCGTCATGATCGCTCTCGCTGACAGCGCCCACTACGTTCGCGCCAGCGCCCCGGACAAGGCGGCCGCCGCCATCGGCCAGATAGCGGAAACCGGCCGCCAGGCCTTGGCCGACATGCGCCGTAGCCTCGCTCTGCACGCCAATGACCATGAGCCGGACGCTGCCGATGGGACGGGATTGCGGGCGGCCGACGACCTGCGGCGGCACCCAACGCCCGGTCTCGCCCAGCTCCCGGCCCTGGTCGACCGGCTGCGGGCGGCCGGGCTCGCAACCAGCCTCCAGGTGTACGGCGACGCCGCCCAGATCCCGGCCGCCGCCCAGCTCACCGTCTACCGCCTGGTCCAGGAAGCCCTGACCAACGCGCTCAAACACACCTCGCCCGGAACCCGTGCCGAGGTCCGGGTCGAGGTCTCGTCCGAGGCCGTCACCCTGGAGGTCACCAACAACGGCACCACTCCGGTAACCATCGGCGGCGGGCACGGCATCAAAGGCATGCGCGACCGGGTGGCCGCCTACGGCGGAACCTTCTGGGCGGGTCCATTCCCGGCAGGAGGCTGGCAGGTATCGGCCCGGCTGGATCTCACCGCACCCCACCAGCGGATGCTCCAGGAAGGCTCGCGAGGCGGGGGCGCGGCGTGACGATTCGAATCCTGCTCGCCGATGACGAGTCGTTGCTGCGCATGGCCTTCACGATGGTTCTCGAGATCCAGCCCGACATGTCGGTGGTAGGTGAGGCCGCCGACGGCGCCCAGGCCGAACGCCTGGCACGTCAGCTCCACCCCGACGTCGTCCTCATGGACATCCGCATGCCGGGCACCGACGGCATCGAGGCCACCCGCCGGATTGTCCGTGACTGCCCGCAGACCCGAGTGCTCATTCTGACCACCTTCGACCTGGACGAATACGCCTTCGCGGGCCTCAAGGCAGGCGCGTCCGGCTTCCTGCTGAAGAACTCCCGCCCGGACGATCTGCTGGCCGCCATCCGCAGCATCGCCGACGGCGACGCGGTGGTGTCCCCGAGGATCACCCGTCGCCTGCTGGAGAACTTCGCCCCGCAACTGCTCAACGGCAGCGGTCCCGGTCAGGACGAACGACTCGCCCGCCTGACCACCCGCGAACGCCAAGTGCTCATCCAGGTAGGCCGCGGCCTGTCCAACGCGGAGATCGCTGCGGCCCTGCACCTGGCCGAAGCAACGGTGAAGACCCACTTGGGTAGAATCCTGGACAAACTCCAGCTGCGCGACCGGGTACAGGCCGTGGTTTTCGCCTACGAGTCCCGCCTCATCCAGCCGGGTTGACCAGCCCGTACGGGTCCCGCTCCGGCGGCTGGGGGCGATGAACGACAGCAGCTCGTCGGAGACGTCGCGGCCCTGGGCGCGGAGCTCGCCGATCGCCTTGCCGTAGTACTCGGTGCTCCAGGTGATCACGGCGTTGGTGAGCAGGGTGAGACACCACGGCATCTATCACCTCTGGGTCCAGGGCGCGCATGATGACGGGCAACCTCCACCTGGTCGTACCCAGCATCAAAACCGGGTCAACCCGACGACCGGTGGATGGTCCCGCTCCCGGGGCGTCACACGACGGCGACGGCGTCGATCTCGACGAGGAACCCGGGGCCCAAGCCGGCGACGACGTGGACCGTGATGGCCGGGGGTGGGTCGGCCGGGTTCCACGCCTGCTGGAAGGCGGCAAAACCCTCGTTCAATGCGTGGCCGTCCACCACGGCGATGGACCAGTGCACGATGTTCGCCAGGCTTGCCCCTTCGCTCTCCAGGATGGTCGCGAGGTTGCGCAACGCCTGGCTGCTCTGCTCCCCGACTGTGGGACCGACGACCTTACCGGCGGCGTCGACGCCGTTCTGCCCGCCGATGTAGATCGTCTTTGTCGGCTGTTCGACCACGACGGCCTGGCTGAAGGCCGGGTTGCGGTGCAGCCCCTCAGGGTTGATGTGCCGTGTGCTCATGTGCCGCCCTCCGTTGACGATGACACCAGTAATAGTGGTTTCGTATGACACCGGTTATAGTGGTTTCATGCGAGCGAGCGCAACCGGACGGGTGCTGCACGACCCCAAGGGAGGGTCCTTCTGGTTCGACGCCGGCGCCGTCTGCCTGGACTTCGCCCACACGGGCGGTGAGGGCCGGTACGCGGTGTTCGAGACCCTCCACGAGCCCGCCGACCTAGGTGAATGGCTGGCCCAGCCGCCGCTGGCCGCAGCCATGACGGTCCCCGTGACGGCCCGCGAGCTGACCGCGGCCAAGGCCCTTCGCCAGGCGATCTGGGACGCGGCGCACGCCCGGGCGGCGCGTCGCCCCCTCCCCACCGGGGCGGTC
>NZ_JBEXUE010000667.1:0-4415 GCF_040614275.1 Streptosporangium sp. NPDC006013 | reverse complement strand
CTCGGGCAGCGCCCGGGTGGCCGGCCACGACGTGACCGCCGAGGCGGCCTCGGTACGGGAGAAGATCGGCTACGTCGGCCAGGCGGGCGGCGTGAACGAGAACGCCCTCGGCCGCGCCGAGCTGATCCTGGCCGCCCGGATCGGCGGCATGTCCCGCGCCGACGCCGGGGCACGGAGCGAGGAACTGCTCACCGCCCTCGATCTGACCGAGGTCGCCGACCGGCCCGTCAGAACACTGTCCGGCGGCCAGAAGCGGCGCGTGGCCCTGGCCGTCGGCCTGGTCAACCGCCCTCGGCTGCTCTTCCTCGACGAACCCACCACCGGTCTGGCCCCGCAGAACCGCGCCCGCCTGTGGGAGGAGGTCCGCGCCCTGCGCGAGCGGGGCACCAGCGTGCTGCTGACCACCCACTACCTGGAGGAGGCCGACGCCCTCTGCGATCGGCTGGCCATCATCGACCACGGCAGGGTCGTCGCCGAGGGCACTCCGGCCGACCTCAAGAAGGAGATCTCAGGAGACGTCGTCACGCTCCGCCTGGACCGGGCCTTCGAGGCACGAAGGCTCCTCACCTCCGAGCCCTACATCAAGGAGGTCCACGAGGAGGAAAGCGTGCTGCGCGCCTACCTCGACGACGGCGAGCACAACCTGCCCCACCTGCTCCGCACCCTCGAGGGCGGCGGGCTGCCGATCCGGTCGATCTCCCTTGACCGCGCCACGCTCGACGACGTCTTCCTGCGCCACACCGGCCGCTCCCTGCGCGACGCGGCCTGACCGACGCCCCTTCGAACCGACAAGGACCCCCCGTGTTCCGACACACCATGCTGTTCCTGGGCCAGGAGCTCGGGCAGACGCTGCGCAACCCCGTCTGGCCGCTGTTCGGCCTGCTGCAGCCCATCCTGTACCTGCTGCTCTTCGCGCCGCTGGTGGCCAACACCGGCGTCGGCGGTGGCACGGGCGACACGCTGCGGATGTTCACACCGGGCGTGATGATGATGGTCGCCCTGTTCGGCTCGCTCTTCGTGGGCTTCGGCATGATCGGCGAGATCCGCAACGGCTACCTGGAAAGGCTCGCGGTCAGCCAGGCATGGCGCCCCGCGATCGTGCTGGGGCGCACCCTGCGCGACATGATCGTGCTGGTCGTCCAGGCCCTGCTGGTGATCGCGCTGGCCACGCTGATGGGCATGCGGGCCAGCCTCCCCGGGCTGGCGGTGATGCTGCTGCTCATGGCGGCCACCGGCCTGCTGGCCTCGGGGCTCTCCTACGGCACGGCCCTCGCGCTGCGCGACGAGAACGGCATGTCGCAGATCATGCAGTTCTTCGCGGTGCCGCTGATCCTGCTCACCGGCATCATGCTGCCGATGTCGCTGGCCCCCGGCTGGATGCAGGCCGTCGCGCAGTTCAACCCGCTCTACCACGCGGTCGAGGCCGGCCGGGCGCTGTTCGACGGCGACTTCTCCGACGGCTCCATCCCGCTGGCCTTCGGTCTCATCCTGGCCCTGTCCGCGATCAGCCTGCGCTGGTCGGTCGGCTCGATGAACCGGATCGCCGGTTAGCTCCGCGGCCCCTCGGCGGAAACGGCGGCCGGGTGCTCCCGCTCTCGCCAGGGCACGGATGTCAGCCGAACCGTTCGGTGAAGACCCCCGCCTGGTCGGTCATCCGTTCGTACTCCTCCAGCCGGGCCTGCGTGCGCAGCGGCGCCGCGTCCGCCATGGCCTCCACCAGCACCATGGCCAGGGCCAGTGGCGCCGCGTGCGAGTCGAAGACCAGCCGTTCGCCGACGGGGGCGGCCAGGACCGCGTCGGCCTCGAAGGGCACGTCCCGCCGGTCGGTGATCACCGCCGTACGCAGGCCCAGGTCCCGGGCGCCACGCAGCGCCTGCAGGGCCTCGGCCGGGTAGCGGGGCAGGATCACCGCGACCAGCCAGCTCGCCCCCGCGCGGCGCGCCGCGTACAGGCCGTCGGCCAGCTCGGAACCGCCGTGGGTCAGCAGGCGGACGTCAGGGTGGATCCGGCGCGCGAAGTAGGCGAACGTGGTGGCCAGCCCGCTGGACACCCGCAGGCCCACCACCGGCAGAGGCTCGCATCCCGCCAGCTTGGCGCCCAGCTCCGAGATGTCGGAGGGGTCGCCCAGCGCGTCGCGTACGCTCCGCAGGTTGTCGATCTCCACATCTATGGCCGCCTGCAGGTCGTTGGCCCGCGACGGCCTCCGCCCGCCCACGACGAGGGGCCGCAGCGCCTGTCTGAGCTCGGGATATCCCGTGAAACCGAGCACCATCGCGAACCTCGTCACCGACGGCTGGCTGACCCCCGCCCGCTCGGCCAGCTCCACGCTGGACAGGAAGATGGCCTCGGACAGGTGGTCGCCCAGGTAGCGCGCGATCCGCCGCTGCACCGGCGACAGCCGCCGCCCCTCCAGAAGCTGATCGAGTCCGTCCCCCACGCCCTCTCCAACCGCTCGACACTCCACGGGCATTCCCCTCCCCCACCCCGCCCCGCTGTAGTTCATACACCCGGGCGGGGCGGGAGTGAGCGGCGCCGGCAGGATTCACCCCCGGGATCGGGACACGGTGGGCGGATCGGTGCGGGTACCTCCCGATCAGGGCCGGCGCGCCCCGGCCGGAGCCCGAGCGTCCGGCCGGGACCCGCGCCTCCGGTCAGGATTCGCGCATCGGGATGCGGACGTCTCGCTCCTCGGCCACGGCGACGGCCTCGTCGTAGCCGGCGTCGGCGTGACGGATGACCCCCATGCCCGGGTCGTTGGTGAGCACCCGGTTGAGCTTCTCGGCACCGAGCCTGGTGCCGTCGGCGACGGTGACCTGGCCGGCGTGGATGGAGCGGCCGATGCCGACGCCGCCGCCGTGGTGGATGGAGACCCACGCGGCACCGGAGGCGACGTTGAGCATGGCGTTCAGCAGCGGCCAGTCGGCGATCGCGTCGGAGCCGTCGGCCATGCCCTCGGTCTCCCGGTACGGGCTCGCCACGCTGCCGCAGTCGAGGTGGTCGCGGCCGATCACCAGCGGAGCCTCGATCTCCCCCGAGGCCACCATGTCGTTGAACCGCTCCCCGGCCAGGTGGCGCTCCCCGTATCCGAGCCAGCAGATACGGGCGGGCAGGCCCTGGAAGTGGACCTTCTCCCCGGCCAGCCGGATCCACCTGGCGAGCGGCTCGTTGTCAGGGAAGAGCTCCAGGATCGCGCGATCGGTCTTGGCGATGTCGGAGGGGGAGCCGGAGAGCGCGGCCCAGCGGAACGGGCCCTTGCCCTCGCAGAACAGCGGCCGGATGTAGGCGGGCACGAAACCGGGGAAGTCGAACGCGCGACCGTAACCCGCCAGCCGGGCCTCGCCCCGGATCGAGTTGCCGTAGTCGAAGACCTCGGCTCCGGCGTCCTGGAAGCCGACCATGGCCTCCACGTGCTTGGCCATGGCCTCGCGGGCCCTGCGGGTGAAGCCCGCCGGGTCCTTCTCCCGTTCGTCGGCCATGTCCTCGAAGGCCACGCCGATCGGCAGGTACATCAGCGGGTCGTGGGCGGAGGTCTGGTCGGTGACGACATCGATCTCGGCGCCCCTGCGGAGCAGTTCGGGCACGATCTCGGCCGCGTTGCCCTCGACCCCGATGCTCAACGGCCTGCGCTGGTCGCGGGCCTCGTACGCCAGGCGCAGCGCCTCGTCGAGGTCGGCGGCGCGGACGTCCAGGTAGCGGTGCTCGATCCGCCGGTCGATCGACCTGGGGTCGCAGTCGACGCAGATCACCACGCCGCCGTTCATGGTCACGGCCAGCGGCTGCGCGCCGCCCATGCCGCCGAGCCCGGCGGTCAGCGTGATCGTCCCCGCGAGGCTCCCGCCGAACCGCTTGGCGGCCACGGCGCCGAAGGTCTCGTAGGTGCCCTGCAGGATGCCCTGGGTGCCGATGTAGATCCAGGAGCCCGCCGTCATCTGCCCGTACATGGTCAGTCCGGCGGCCTCCAGGCGCCGGAACTCCTCCCAGTCGGCCCAGTCGGGCACCAGGTTGGAGTTGGCGATGAGCACCCGCGGGGCCCACTCGTGGGTGCGGAACACGCCGACGGGACGGCCGGACTGCACCAGCAGCGTCTCGTCGCCCTCCAAGCCGGTCAGGGTGCGGGTGATCGCGTCGAAGGAGCGCCAGTCGCGGGCGGCCTTGCCCGAGCCGCCATAGACGACGAGCTGTTCCGGATGCTCGGCCACCTCGGGATCCAGATTGTTCTGGATCATACGAAGCGCCGCCTCCTGCGGCCATCCCTTGGCGGTGAGCGTGGTACCGCGCGGCGCGCGCACAACCCGGCTGCCGGTCATGCCCGGACCTCCCCATCAAGAATGAATGAATACATTCATATTTGTCACCTGGAGGCTACAGGTCAACCCGGGCAGGGGTGTCACGGCAGGGGGTGTCGCGGGCGGCAC
>NZ_JBEXUE010000666.1:0-4444 GCF_040614275.1 Streptosporangium sp. NPDC006013 | reverse complement strand
CGCTGGCGGCGGGGCTCTTCTGCGGTGTGGCAGGGGTAGCGGGCGGTTGCCCGCCGGAACGGTCCTGAACCCTTCCAGGCGGCCGTCAACGGGCCGGGCAGCGCGCCAGTCGAGAGGCGCTGAGCACCGACTCCAGCACGCCGATGCCGTGGCCGACCACCGCCTGCACCACCAGGAAGGCCACGACTCGGCTCCCCGACAGTAAGGCCGCGGTGCTGCCTGTTCCGGCAACGCACCCCGCCGGCGACACGTGACGATCAGACGTCGATGCCCTTGCGCAGGAGCAGCCAGGCACGGTCGGCGGTCTCACGCCGGGTGTCCGCCGGTATCTTGGCCAGCAGCGCCGCGATCATGCCGATGGCCGTGACCAGGTCGTCGGCGGTGACGTGCTCGCGTATCCGGCCGGCCTCCCGCGCCTCGGAGAGCAGGCCCTCCAGCAACTCCGACACCCGGCCGCGCACATGGATGAGGCGCGCGTCGGCCGAGGCGCTGACCACGTCGATGAACGCGGTCGAGGTGATGGCTCGCTCGGTCATCAGCGCCAGCATGTCGTCGAGGGTGGTGCCGGGCTCCGCGGCGAGCGCTTCGATCTCCCTGACGCCATCCTCGAACACGGCCAGCGCGAGACTGACGCGATCGGGGAAGTGCCGGTACAGGCTGCCCTGGCCGACTCCGGCCGCACGTGCGATCGAGGTGAGCGGCGCATCGTATCCATCGGCGGCGAACACCTCGCGGGCCGCCGCGATCAGCGCCGCCCGGTTCTCCGCCGCGGCGCTGGGGCCTCTGTTGGGTCGCCGTGCGCTGAACATGACACCTACCGTAGCAACCGGACTGTATCATCCGGTTTGTTGACTCCAGACTTCAACACCTCTCGACACATGTCAATGACAGGGTCTACGGTAGCAACCGGACGGTTCAGTCCGGTTACGGTGGCACGTCACCACCACGGCGCGCCGCCATCGCCCGCTTCGATCGAAAGGAGCCACGCTTGACCAGCCCTGAGAACGTCCTGATCGTGGGCGCTTCGGCAGGCGGCCTCGCCGTGACGGAGGCACTGCGGCGCAAGGGCTACCGCGGCGAACTCACCGTCGTGGGCGCTGAACGGCACCTTCCCTATGACCGGCCACCGCTGTCGAAGCAGGTGCTGGCGGGCACCTGGGAGAGTGAGAAGGCGCACCTGCGCTCCCGAGACGACCTCGCCAGGCTGGAGGCGGAGTTCGTGCTCGGCGATCCGGCGACCGGGCTGGACGCCGCCGCCCGCGAGGTCCGAACCGCCTCCGGCCGCGTCCTGCGCGCGCAGACCGTGGTTTTGGCCACCGGCCTGGTCTCCCACCGGCTCCCCGGTCAGGACGACCTGGCGGGCGTGCACGTCCTGCGCACCCTCGACGACGCCCTCGCCCTGCGCCGGAGCCTGACCACGGTGGACAAGCTCGTCGTCATCGGCGAGGGCGTGCTGGGCGCGGAGATCGCCGCCACCGCCTGCGGCATGGGACTCGACGTCACCCTCGCCGGCCTCGGCCACGCCGTCATGGCCGACCAGCTCGGCGGCCTGGTCGGCGCGGCGCTCACATCGCTGCATGCCGGTCGCGGCGTCCGGCTCCGGCTCGGCGTCGCCGCCGAGGCCCTCACCGGCGACGACGGCCGCGTCACCGGAGTGCGGCTGGCCTCCGGCGAATCGCTGCCCGCCGACGCCGTCGTGGTGGCGATCGGATCCCGTCCGGCCACGGGCTGGCTCGACGGCAGCGGGCTGGCCATCGGCGACGGCGTCGAATGCGACTCACGCTGCCGCGCCGCCCCAGGCGTCTACGCCGTCGGCGACGTGGCCTCCTGGCACCACGAAGGGCTGGGCAGGCGATTGCGACTGGAGAACCGCACCAACGCCGTCGAGCAGGCGCAGATCGTGGCGGCCAACATCCTGGGCGAGGACCGCCCGTATGTCCCCATCCCCTACTTCTGGACCGACCAGTACGACGTCAAGATCCAAGCACACGGCTTCCTCACCCCCGAAGCTCAGCTGAACGTGATCGAAGGCGCCCCCGAGGAGAACCGATTCGTCGCCCACTACAGCGTCGGCGGCCACATCACCGGAGTGCTCGGCTGGAACATGGCCAAGGCCGCCCGGGTGCACCGCCAGAACATGGTCGAAGCTCTCGCACGGCTGTGAGCGCTCGCGGCCCGATGCCGAAGCAAGGTCACACCCCGTCAACGACAACAAGAACGCCCTTCCGAGGAGAAGCCGATGAGCCAGAACGAGCAGGTCCTGAGCTATCCCATGCCCAGTGAGGCGGCGTTGGAGCCGCCGGCGGAGTGGGCGGAGCTGCGCCGGCAATGCCCGGTCGCGCGGATCACGTTGCCCAGCGGTGACGAGGCGAAGCTGCTGACCCGTTACGAGGACGTCAAGCAGGTGCTGGCCGACCCGCGCTTCACCCGCCTGCTGAACGCACCCGACGCGGCCCGGCTGTCGGACAACGAATCCGGCGGGGTGTTCAACACCGAGATGGCCCAGATCATCCCCGACAGCGGGGAGGGTCACCAGCGGTGGCGGCGTCTGGTCGGCAAGTACTTCACCGCCAAGCGCATGGCCGCGCTGCGGCCCATCATGGCGGAGATCGCCGAGCGGCTCATCGACGACATGGTCAAGCGCGGCGGGCCCGGCGACCTCAAGGCGTCCCTGGGTTTCCCGCTGCCCGTGTACGTGATCTGCGACCTGCTCGGAGTTCCCGCCGCCGACCGGGACCGCTTCGCCCACTGGTCCGACGCGCTGCTCAACCTCACCCGCTACAGCCAGGCGGAAATGGACGCGGCGCAGGCCGAGTTCGTCCAGTACATGTCCGACCATGTCACCGCCAAGCGGGAGCGGCCGGGCGACGACCTGCTCAGCGCGCTGATCAAGGAGAGCGCCGCCGAGGGGCAAGGTCTGACCGACGTCGAACTGCTGGTCACCGGGATGGCGCTGCTGGTGGCCGGGCACGAGACCACCGCGAACATGATCGGCAAGATGGTCTCCATGCTGCTGGTCGACCGCACCCGCTGGGAACGGCTGCTGGCCGACCCGTCGCTGGTGCGTTCGGCGGTGGAGGAGTCGCTACGGTTTGACGCCAACTCCGGCTTCGGCCTGCCGCGCTACCTGAAGGAGGAGACCGAGGTCGACGGGACGGTGCTGCCGCGCGGCACCACGGTGATCTGCAGCATGGCCGCGGCCAACCGCGACGAGAGCGTCTTCGACGGCGCCGACGACATGGACCTGAGCCGCAGCCCGAACCCCCACCTGGCCTTCGGCTCCGGCGCGCACTCCTGCCTGGGCCAGTCGCTGGCCCGCACCGAACTGCAGGTCGTGCTCGAGGTGCTGCTGCGCAGGCTGCCGTCCCTGCGACTGGCCGTCCCGGCTGAGGAATTGCAGCGGGTGGACGGCCTGGTGGTCGGCGGCCTGCGCGAAGTCCCGGTGCACTGGTAATGCCGCCCCTGCGAGCCAACACGATGCGCGTACGAATGCCGGTGACACCCGGCCGGCCAGAGAGGAACCCCATGAAAGTCACCGTGGACGAGGCCAAGTGCTGCGGCGCGGGCCAGTGTGTGCTGATCGCACCAGAGGTGTTCGACCAGCGCGAGGACGACGGCATCGTCATCCTGCTGGAGTCCGAACCGGCCGAAAACCTGCACGCCACGGTACGTGAAGCCGCCGCCGTCTGCCCCGCGGCCGCCATCGAGGTAAGCGAGAGTGCCTGAACGTTCTTTGCGGACGTGATGTCGATGCTGCGGCTTCCCCGCTTACCGCGACGAGAAGCCGCAGCACGAGGATTGTCCATGCCGCCGACTACGGCACTCCACACCGCCGCGCGACCCTCCCACCACCCGCCGTCCGGGCGCCGGTCCCGAACAGCGGCGACAATCCCCCCGAGAGAGTGATCGTCATCTAAGTACCTGTACTCAAGCCCGCACATCTCAGACGATGCAGACTCCGGATCATGCGACCAATGCGAGCCGTGAGCCGCTATGTCTCCCGATACGACCGAGGCACCTTCGCCCTGGTCATCGCCGGCTCCTACGCGCTGCTCGTCATCGCCGCAACCGGCTACGTCGAAATCAGCACCCGCCAACCGGGCAGCCAGGGCTTGGAGGCGCTGGTGCTGCTCGCGATCACCTCCCCGACCTCGCAGCTCTTGATCTTCCTGCCGGTTGCCTCGTTCAACCCGACGATCTCTCTTTTGATGTACACCGTCACCGGACTGTTCCAAGCGTGGATCCTCTGGCTGATCGCACGCGGGCGCAGGAAAAGCACGGCTCCGGCGGGGGCGCCCGGCTCCGGGATGACCGACGTTCCAACACGAGAGCCGTAGATGGCTGAGGGGCTGGTCAGAATCATGCGCCGCGCAGGGCCGGGGCCCTTGGGGAGGCACCACATCCGGGTCCGTCAGTTGGCGCCGGTGGAGCCATGAGGCTCCAC
>NZ_JBEXUE010000665.1:0-4450 GCF_040614275.1 Streptosporangium sp. NPDC006013 | reverse complement strand
GAGCGTCCCGAAGGGCACGCTGATCATCCGGGCGGCCGAGCTGCTCGGCATCCAGGAGGGACACGCCCAGCAGGCCGTCCAGGCGCTGGCCGCCGGGGCCACCGCGTGCGTGGCCCGCCCCTATCGGGTGCCCGAGCTACTACCCCTGGTCCACGCCGCGTTCACCGGCGAGCCCGGGGCCCGCAGGGTGCTCGTGGTCGGCAAGGTGGAACTCGACGTCAACGCCTACCAGGTCACGGTCGGTGGCCGGATCATCCACCTGCCGCTGCGCGAGTTCGAGCTGCTGCACTACCTGATGCGTAACGCGCACCGCACCGTGACGCGGGAGCAGATCATGAGGCATGTCTGGAACTCCACGGACACCGCCTCGACCAACACCATCGCGGTACACGTCAAGCGTCTCCGCGCGCGTCTGGGCGACACCGACGACCAGCTGATCCAGACCGTGCGCGGGGTTGGTTACCGGCTGGTCGACAGGACCCCGTAACGGGCACCCGCCGCTCAGTTCGTGTCCGGCTCGCAGCCGTGTTCGCCCCTGAAGGCTTTCATGACGCGCGCGGCCACGCCCTCGACCTTGGCGATGCCGGCACTCATACTCGGGCTGTCCTCAGTGAGGACAGCCACCGCGTAGTCGTGCCCGTGCCCGCGGATCAGTCCGGCGCTGACGACCACCCAGCGCCCGTTCGACGCGTGCCGCAGCCAGCCGTTCTTCAGCGACACCTGGTCGTTCTCGCAGGCCCCCGCGCTGATCCCCCACTTCTGGCCGGGGGTCACCCGCTCCATCAGCCCGAGCACCCGCCGGCGTTCCGCGGGAGCCAGCGGGCTCCTACCCGTGGCCAGCGCCCTGACCAGCCGTACCTGGTCCTCGGCCGTGCTCTGCGTGGCGCCCCAGCAGTTCTGGGCCACGCACCGCCCGCCGGGGGTGTAGGTGCGCTTGAGGCCGAGCCTGCGGTTCGCACTGGCCAGCCCGGACTCCAGGCCGATCCGCTCGTACAGCCGGTCGGCCGCTCCGTCGTCGCCGAAACGGATCATGTGCCTCGCGTCGGACCTGGCCTGGTCGCCGAGCTCGCGCCACCGTGTGTCGAGCAGCAGTGCCGTCAGGATGCTCACCTTGGAGATGCTGGCCGTCGGCAACTGGAGGGCACGGTGGTAGCGGTAGCGCCGGCCCGTGGTCAGGTCGCGCACCGAGACCGCGGTCCGGCCACCGCCGTACCTGAAGAGAAAGCCGTCGAGGGTGTGCGTGAGCTTCCCGGAGAGAATCCTCGGCGAGCCGGCGAGTCCCGTCCGCCCGGGGACCCCGAGCGCCATGGTGCCGGGGAAGGTGGGCGCGGGAACCGCTGCCAGGAACGGCGCCTGCGGAGGGGGCACCGACGCCGGTGCCGCCTGCCGCCAGGAGGGTGCTGTCGGGGGAGACGCCTTCGGGGTGGAGATGCTCACCGGCGTCAGGCCCTGGCACGTGCTACAGGCGGTGACCTGCGCGGTGACCAGCAGAACAGCTGCCGCGACCACCCGGTGCCTGGCTCTCATCATCCACCCCAACCGTCTCCCCCATTACGTGACGATCGGGATATATCCCACAACAGGTACTAAGAAGATGATGAAGCGAAATCTAGCCAGAAAAAGGACTTATAGCTTGGAATGTCGCGCTGAACCTGCACCTACCCTTGGGAAACCCCGGCGGTTAGCCGGGCGATGCTCTCGTCGTCACAGGTCGCCCAGAACTCACCGACGACGTCTTCGAGGTGCTTCAGCGACTCGGCTCGGAAGAGAACATCCTGATATTTCGTGATGTCGTAGTGCGTGGTGCCCATGACGGCGACGTCCAGCGGCCGGATGTCCATGCCCCGGAACTCTTCGATCTCCCCGTAGGAGGACAGAATGCCCGCCCCGTACGCCCGCAGCTCACCCTGGTCCATCATGACGCCGAACTCCATCGTGAACCAGAAGACCTTCGAGACGAACTCCAGCGCCTCGGAGCTCTCAACCCTCCGCGCAGCCTGCCCGGCCAGCCGGTAGAGCCGCGAGTAGCGGTCGGAGGCCAGTGCGTTGGCGTGCCCGATCACCTCGTGGATCACGTCGGGCTCCGGCGTGTACAGCGGCGTGGAGTGGTGCCGGATGTACTGCGTGGAGTGGAAGAGCCCGTCGGCCAGAACGCCGTAGAAATCTCTGAGCGGCACCAGCCCCGCGGCCGGGATATAGCGGAACCCGGTCAGCGGCTCCAGCAGATCGCCGACCTCCTGTAGCTGCGGGATGCGCTCGGCGGGCAGTCCGAGCCGCTCGGTCGCGGCCAGATACTCGATGGTGGCATATTTGCGGTGCTTCAGGCTGAGTTCTCGGCTGACCAGCGCCCACACCTCGTGCTCCTGGGCGGTGTACTCGGCCGTCGGGATCGGCGTACCCGGCACGTACCCCACAGCGAGGGCCGCGATCGCGTTGCGGCGCGCACGGTAGACCGGATCGGCGAAACCTGGATGACCGGCACCGAGTTGGACCTCGATCGTGCCGTCGTCATGGGTCGCCACCGGCGCGAAGTACTGCGCTTCTTCGAACATGTATGAAATGACAGCAATTTCTGGAAACGTTGACAAGAGCGGCCAGTTTTACTGGGCGATCCGCACAGAACTGTACGGTCATACCGCGCTTACGCTGGTCGAATCGCCCAGTCTGCTGCCATCCTGTTGGGATGTCTATCGACGAGTTGGACGGCCGCCTCCTGGTCACCATGCGCGCCAACCCGCGCATCGGCCTGACCGAGCTGGCCCGCCTGCTCGGCGTGGCCCGGGGCACCGTTCAGGCCCGCGTCGAGAAACTGACCGCCCGCGGCGTCATCGCCGACTTCGGCCCCACGGTCACTCCCGAGGGGGCCGGGTACCCGATCCTGGCGTTCGTCTCGCTACAGATCGCCCAGGGCCGCCTGGACGAGGCTGTACGGGCGCTGGAGCCCCTTCCCGAGATCCTGGAGGTCTACGGCACCAGCGGCCAGGCCGACCTGCTCTGCCGCGTGGTGGCCCGCAGCACCGCCGACCTCCAGGAGATCATCGCCCGCATTCTGGCCTCCCCCGCCGTCCAGCGGACCGACACCACGATCGCCCTCTCCGTCCAGATCCCCTACCGGATCGAGCCCCTGCTCCGTGCCGCAGCCGACGCCTGATCCGCGGCCGATTGCCGGCACGGGTCATCGACGGTCCGCGGACGCCCTGAGGCCGTCGAAGACGATGGCGAGCGTACGACGCTGGAGGTCGCGATCCCAGCCCGCGTGGAGTGCTCCCTGGCAGATGCCGGTGAGCAGCGCGATCACCTCGTCGAGCCGGACCCCCTCGCGGACCGTGCCGGCTTCCTGGGAGCGGATCAGGAGCGTCGCGATCCCCTCGCGCAGCATCTGAACCGAGCTCGCCACCTGGAGATCGATCCCCGTCTCGGCGAGAAGCCCCACGACCGTCCTCTTCTGCGCCGCCTGCTCGACCATGCGGGTGACGAAGGTGAACAGCGCCTCGCCGGGTGCGTCGTCGGCCGCGAGAGCGGCCATATCCCGATCCAACCTGCCCAGGAGGTCCTTCATGATGGCCTGCAGGAGCTCCTGCTTGGTCGGAAAGTGCTTGAAGACCGTACCGATGGCCACTCCCGCACGGGCGGCGACCTCCTCGGTCGACGCCGACGGCCCCCTCTCCGCGAAGACCGCCTCCGCCGCGGCGAGAATCCGCTCCCGGTTACGCCGGGCGTCCGCGCGCATCGGCCTGGCACCGCCCGGCGAGGGCTTCGAGGACGTCATCCCGGCCGGCCTTCCCCGACCAGGGACACGAGACACGGCATTGACAAAGTGAGTCTCCACTCATAATCATTAAGATGAGTTTCCACTCATCTTAACTTCCATCGGCAAGGAACCCATCATGCCCGAAACCACAGTCGTTCCCGGTCCCCGCGAGATCTTCGAGCGCATGCGGCGGCACTGGCTTGAGAACCTCGGCGGCATCGGGGGTGAGCTGGCCGAGGAGGTCGTCATCGAGGTGCCCTTCGCCCCTTCCGGCAGAACCCGGCGGTACCAGGGACGGGAGGCGTTCCTCCACTTCGCCGGCCCCGAACAGGCCGCCTTCGCCCGGAAGTTCCGCCTCGACGAGATCCGCGACGTGGTCATCCACGAAACCACCGACCCCGAGGCCATCGTCGTCGAGTACGAGCTCGCCGGCACCGTCATCGCCACCGGCCACCAAGCCGCCTCCGCCTTCATCGGGATTCTCCGGGTACGGGACGGGAAGATCATTCATTGGCGTGAGTACCAGAACACGCTGGCGATGATCGAGGTGCTCGGAGCCACTGAACGGACCTGAAAAACCCCCGGCGGACGGGGCCGTGGAAAGCACGAAGGCCCCCACCAAAAGGTGAGGGCCCTCAATGAAAGATTGTCCGGCGGCGACCTACTCTCCCACACCGTCCCCGGTGCAGTACCATCGGC
>NZ_JBEXUE010000664.1:0-4483 GCF_040614275.1 Streptosporangium sp. NPDC006013 | reverse complement strand
GCCATGGTCGGCATGGCCGATGTGGAGCGGATCCATGAGGCGTGCAAGGTGTTCGGCCAGATGGACAACCAGTTCGGCCGCGGCGGGGGAGACGTCGCGGGGCGGGCGTCAGGTCTCCCCGGCCGCTGAGGCGTCCAGCGGTGGGCGTGCGGCTCCCGCGGCAGGTGAGGCGTCGCGGGGCGGGCGTTCCTCCGCCGCGGACGGCGGCAGGGCGACCCGGCGCCGGGCGGGCAGACGGTCCGGCGGCGCGGCAGGGGAGGCTCAGGCCCCTGGCCGGGCAGGGCCGCTGCCCACGGGCAACGCGGCGCTGCTCCTGCTGGCGGTGCTGGCCGTGCCGTGCGTCGTGGCCACGGTCATCTGGCCGCCGGCCACCTTCGCCGTCACCGGCCTGTTCGCCGCACTGGCCCGCGCGCTCTGGGGCGGGCACTGGCTGGTCAGGAAGCGCAAGTCGGCCAGGGTCCGGGTGGCCCTGCGGGTGCTGGGCTTTCCGGTGATCTTCGCCGCCTCGCTGCTGACCGTCCTGGCCTGGCCGGGGCTGCCGGCGGCCGCCCTGGCGGGTCTCGCACTCTGGCTGACCCTCGGTGGCTCGCTGCCACCGGAGTGGTGGCTGCACTCGGCCCCGATCGCCGTCTCCGGCGTCGTGTTCGGCGTCGTCTGTGGCGGTCTCCTCGGCCGGGAGATCGAGCGGATCGGCGCCGAGCTCGTCGAGCTCCGCAAGGAGGGGCTGCGCGCGCTCGCCGTGCTGGGCGGCTTCGTCGCCCTGTGCTCGGCGGCCGTACGCGCGATCGCCCTTCTCGTGTAGGGGGCGTCCTTTCGTCAGGGAGGCCCCTGGCGCCAGGTCCCGGCCGGTGGTGGGGTTCGCGCCGGCTCAGGCGACCTTGGACGGTGTGGCGGCCCAGGTGTCGCGGGAGGCCGGGGCGCCGGTGATGTGACCCACGTTCGTTCAGGCGCCGCGGTCGGCTCCCTTGCCCGCGGGATCACCGTTGACCTTCAAGGGCGCGGCAGGCCATACCTATCGAATAAAAAAGGGCCCGTCCGGGCCCTTTTGGTGGAACTCTCGGCTAATTTCCATCGCGGCGGGAGAAGCGATTGAAGATGCGCTCCCCGGCGTTGACAGCACCTTCCGCCACGTCGCGCAGAACACCGATGAACGGGTCCTGGGACTGCGACCAGGACTCGCGGTAGGAGCGGGCGGCAGCCCGGACCTCCTCGGAGATCTTCGCGTTGGAGTCGTCGGCGCGGCGGGGGTAGTCGCCGGCGATGATCGTGTCGTACTCGCCGCCGCGGCGCCACTTGTCGAGCTCGGCGACGCGGGAGACGGCGAACGGATGGGTGGTGCCCAGCAGGTTGAGGACCTTGAGCAGGCCGTCGCGGACGTCGCCCGCGGTGTCGTACTCCCGTGCCTGGTCGAGGAAGGCCTCGATGTTCATCTCGTGCAGGCGCGAGCCGCCGGCGAGCTTCATCAGGGCGCGCAGCGCCGCATCGGGGTCCTGGCCGCAGAGCAGGCCGCCGCGGTCGGCGGAGAGCTCGGACTTGCGGTGCCACTCCTCCAGGCCGGCCACGATCGCGCGCAGGCCGATGTAGCCGAGCGGGATCCAGGCCACGCGCGTGGCCAGACGGGTCAGGATGTCGAGCATGGTGCGGTAGACGGCGTGGCCCGACAGGATGTGGGCGGTCTCGTGGCCGATGACGAAGCGCTGCTCCTCCAAATCCATCAGGTCCAGCAGGCCGGTCGTGACGACGATGAACGGGTCGTCGAAACCGATCGCCTTCGCCTGCACCAGCGGGCTCTGCTGCACGTAGACCTCGGGAATGCGGTGGAGGTCGAGCGTGTAGGCCGCGTCGCGGCCCATGTCGTGCAGTGCTCGGAACTGGGTGTCACCGGTGCGTACGGCCGAGGCGAGGTAGATCAGGCGCAGACGGCGCTCACTGACCAGGCCGGACATCTGCTTGAGCACCGTGTCGAATCCGCTGAGCGATCGGAGGGCGACCAGCGCGGACCGGTCAGCGGGATGTTCGTAGGCGCGTGAGCTGATGCCGGGAAGCTGCACGCGGTTGCGATCCGGGGTGGTGGTCATGTCCGGCATGCTACGTCGGGTCTGCCTGCCACGCGCGGGGGGTGATTAAAAGCTCTGTACGGCTTGCGCGTATGGTCCGTTTCATGATGAACGCGCCTACCGGTCGGGGGAAGCGGCGCCTGGGCGTCATGGGCGGGACCTTTGATCCGATCCACCATGGTCACCTGGTCGCGGCCAGTGAGGTCGCCCACCACTTCGACCTCGACGAGGTGGTCTTCGTGCCGACGGGACAGCCCTGGCAGAAAGCCGACAGGACCGTCTCCGCCGCGGAGGACCGGTATCTCATGACGGTCATCGCGACCGCGTCCAACCCTCGCTTCTCGGTGAGCCGCGTCGACATCGACCGCCCGGGGCCGACCTTCACCATCGACACGCTCCGGGAGATCTCCTCTGCCTGGGGGCCCGACGTCGATCTCTACTTCATCACCGGCGCCGATGCCCTGGCCCAGATCCTGAGCTGGCGCGACGTCGACGAGCTGTTCACCATCGCGCACTTCGTGGGCGCCACCAGGCCCGGCCACGTCCTGCACGACCCCGGCCTTCCCGAGGGGAAGGTCAGCCTGGTGGAGATCCCGGCGCTGGCCATCTCGTCGTCGGAGTGCCGCGAGCGGGTGGCCGCAGGGGAGCCCATCTGGTACCTCGTGCCCGACGGCATCGTCCAGTACATCAACAAGCGTGGCCTCTACGGCAAGGCGGCATCTGAGGGGGATCGTCCCCGGCGGTTGGGGCAGGGCAGGCCGGAAGAGAATCTGTGAATCGCGATGATCTGCGGAAATGGCGCAAGTCAGGACGTGTTTCGCTATGATTCGAGAAGTTTGCGTGGGACGGGTGTCCACAGCTCACCCGGCTTGATCGCCGAATGACCCGGGCACCTGCCCGTCCCACCCGAGATCGGCAGGCGCGGCCCCGACCGCGCGGTACGCCCCCGATCAGACCGCCAAACCGTTTGCGGTACGGAATCGGGCGGCCCACGATAGGCGTTGTTCAAACGGTGGCTCTTCAATGAGCGCCGAATCGGGCACCCTGATAGGTGACAGCGCCGACTAGCAGGAGGACTGACCCACACCGTGACAGCAACCGACAGATCCATCCAGCTCGTCAGGCTCGCCGCCGAGGCGGCGGCGGACAAGCTGGCCGATGACATCCTCGCCTATGACGTGAGCGACCAGCTCGTCATCACCGACGCGTTCGTGCTCTGCTCCGCCACCAACGACCGCCAGGTCCGCGCCATCGTCGACGAGATCGAGGATCGGCTGCGGATCGAGGCCGACGCCAAGCCCGTCCGCCGCGAGGGCGAGCGCGAGGGCCGCTGGGTCCTGCTGGACTACATCGACATCGTCGTGCACGTCCAGCACGAGGAAGACCGCACCTTCTACGCGCTCGAGCGCCTGTGGAAGGACTGCCCCTCCATCGCGCTGCCGGACAGCGTGACCCAGGTCGCCGCCCAGCGCGCCCGCGGGGCGGTAGCTGAGTGAGCCGTCGCGTCGTCTGTCTCAGACATGGTCAGACGCTGTGGAACGTCGAACACCGCTTCCAGGGCCACAGCGACATCCCGCTTGACGAGACCGGGATCGCGCAGGCGACCCGTGCGGCCTCGCTGCTCGCCGCGCTCCGCCCGAGCATGATCGTCTCCTCCGACCTCCAACGGGCCTTCGACACGGCCTCGGTACTGGCCCGCGTCACCGGCCTGAACGTCATGGTCGACAAGGATCTGCGAGAGCGGGGCGGCGGGCAGTGGGAAGGGCTCACCCGGGAGGAGATCTCCGCGGGTTGGCCCAGGGAGTTCGCGGCCTGGGAGGCGCCGGGCGGCGAGGAGGTCGGCGACGTCGCCGACAGGGTGGCCTCGGCGGTGCGCCGCTGGGCCGCGCAGGTCGACTCCGACGGCCTGCTCGTCGTCGCCTCCCACGGGGCGGCGATCCGGCTCGGCATCGCCAAGCTCATGAACCTGCCGCAGGAGCTCTGGCCCGCCCTGGGCGGCCTGGGAAACTGTTCCTGGTCGGTGCTGGAGGAGTCGCGCAAGGGCTGGCGCCTGCTGGAGCACAACGCCGGAACCCTCCCCGAGCCGGTCAGCAGCGACGACAACCCCGAGGCCACCCAGGAGTGACCTCGCCGGTGCGGCTTGCGCCCCGGTGGCGGGCGCGGGCCGTGTGGCCGTCGATTAGGTGAACATGTCGGTGTCCTTATATGCTTCCCAAGCGCCGCGACGAGAGCACTCGAAGCGGTGACCAGGGGCTATGGCGCAGCTGGTAGCGCGCCTCCATGGCATGGAGGAGGTCTGGGGTTCGAATCCCCATAGCTCCACAGTTGAACCGCCTCTGACCTGCGCTTTTGTGCAGGGCAGAGGCCGCGCAGGACATCCCGATGATCCAGGGCCTGGTCGTGCTGTCGGCCCTCGTCTTCGTGGT
>NZ_JBEXUE010000663.1:0-4486 GCF_040614275.1 Streptosporangium sp. NPDC006013 | reverse complement strand
GGGCGGCCCGGCGGACGCGCCGGTCGCGGCGCCGGTCGTACGGGCGGCTCCGGTCGGGTGGGGGCTTCCGGGAGCGTGGCGGAGCCGACCGCCGCCTCGGCCACGGCCATTCGTTTGGAAGCCCGGCCCAGCTGTCTCAGCGCGCGCGCCGGCCGCGTGGCGAACCGGGCCGACCACCCGGAACGGCGGGGCGGCTCTTCGACAGGGCCCGTGAGTTCTGTGGCGGCGGCTTCGGGGTGGGACGTCTGCGACATGGGCGGTCCCCTTCTGTCATCGTCAGCTCACCCTCTGTTGATCCCCCCACAGAGAGATTCATTCCCTTTTAAGAGGATTTAGTACGAAACCACCACGGGGATCTGCGGGCGTAGTTGCCGTCCTCCAGGTTCGCCAGCCGCTCGAAGAGGTTCCACGAGGCGTGGTCGCCGCAGATCAGCATGGAGACCGCCACCGCCACGACGTAGAGCGGGAGCATCGGCAGGCCCACGCAGAACATGTACTGGGAGGCGTGCCGGTCCTCGTGCCTGAGCAGGGCTCCGGTGAGAAAGCCCTCCTCGTGCTTGGTCAGCACCACGTTGCCCACGGTGAACGCCGAGGCGATCGGGAACCGGAAGCGGTAGCCGTACGCCAGGATCAGCCCGTCGGGCCCGGCGGCCACCCTGGCCCGCCCGAGGCGCGCCAGTAGCAGCCCCAGGGGCGTGGACAGGTTGATGTGGTTAACAGTCCGTCGTACCCGATGTAACCGCCGCATACCGGGATTGTGCGTCATCCGGACGGCTCGCGGTAGCGGTCCGCACCGCGCGGGGTCCGGGCAGAACCCGGCCGGGCGAGTCTCAGGTGCCGGGCGGGACCTGAGGGTCCGGCGGGCCCTGACCGGGTGGGGCCTGACCGGGTGGGGCCTGCGGGCCCGGCGGGGCGGGTGAGGGCTGCGGGCGAGGACCGTACCCGTGCTGGGTGAGCAGCCACGAGCCGCCCTCCGCGGCCGGTGGCGCGAGCAGGACCCCCACCGCGACCGCCGCGAGGCCCCCGTAGAGGTAGACGTAGCCGGACAGGTCGTTGGCGATGACCAGGTCGCCCTCCGGCCGTCCGGTGATCCAGATCATGGTGATCAGCGCCCAGCCCATCGCGAACGACAGGGCCGCCGCCTTGCCACGGGTCATCCGGCCCGCTCCGTAGGTGATCGCGAACAGCAGGGCGACGCAGACGAGGGCGGAGACCGGGACGGGCCTGATGTACCAGGAGTGCTCGAACCCGCCGAGGACGCCCATCAGCAGCCCGAGCATGACGAGCACCGCGTTGACCGCCACGGTGACAACCGTCTCCGAGGGTTCGCGTGTCGCGGGGACCTGCTCCATCACAAACATCGAGGCTAACCGATCCCGGCGAAGAGGTCGTCCTCGCGGCCATAAGGCTCGCCGAGACCTCCCACCTCGATCGGCGCTCCCGGCCCCGCGGGACCCCGCGCGCCGGAGCGGAGAATGAAGTGCTCGATCCCGAGCAACTCCTGGCCGACGTCGTTGGACAGGGCGAACCAGGGCGGGCTCACGCTGATCTGGGTGGCGTGCGCCCGCATCGCGTCGATCTTCCGTTCGAGGTGGGCACGGGCGTCGATCTCGGTGGTGACGTCATCGTCCGCGCAGCCGAACGGCAGGTCGGCGACCGGCTCGACCAGGAAGGGGACGCCGTTCTCGCGCATCGCCTCCTCGCCTCTGATCATCACCGACCTGGGCATGGCGGTGTGGTAGAACTTCGAAACGCGCCACGGGCCGCCCTCGCCGAACGCCGGGTCCGCCGCCAGCTCGAAGGCCCGCCAGGTGACCCGGTGGGCCTGGATGTGGTCGGGATGGCCATAGAAGCCGTTCTCGTCGTAGGTGACGAGCACCTGGGGCCGAACCTCGCGGATGATCCTGACAAGCTCGCCCGCCGCCTCGTCCAGATCGGCCTGCCAGAAGGCGTTCGCGGCGTGGTTGGGGACGACGCCCATCATGCCGGAGTCGCGCCAGCGGCCCCGGCCGCCCAGGAACCGGTGGTCGGTGACGCCGAGCGCGGCGCAGGCCGCGGCGAGCTCGGAGACGCGGTGCTCTCCCAGGGTGTCGTCGCGATCGGCGGTCAGGTGGGCCAGCTCAGGCGGGATGACCTCGCCTTCCTCCCCCAGGGTGCAGGTCACCAGCGTGACGTGCGCGCCCTGGGCCGCGTACCTGGCCATGGTGGCCCCGCTGCCGATCGTCTCGTCATCCGGATGGGCATGCACGAGCATCAGGCGCCGGTCAGTCATAGGTTCGAGGGTATCGATGCCAGGGATCGCCCAGAACCTCCGAATTCACCACTTCTGGAAAACAGGACAGCCGATGCGGAACTGGCAAGATGGCTCGTATGAGTGAGAGCTTTCCTCGCCTGCACGCCAGAACCCGCCGATTCACCCTCGGAGTGCCCCGCGGTTTCACGATCGCTCCGGGCGGTGATCGCGTCGTCTTCCTACGGACCAGAGGCGGCTCCGACCCGGTGACCTGCCTGTGGGAGTACGACGTCCTCAGCGGCACGGAACGGCTCGTCGTCGACCCGCGCGCGCTGGCCGCGGACGACGAGAACCTGCCCCCCGAGGAGCGGGCGCGCCGCGAGCGGAGCAGGGAGCAGGCCGGCGGCATCGTCGGATACAGCACCGACGCCACGGTGACCACCGCCGCGTTCGCGCTCTCCGGCGGCCTCTACGTCGTCGACCTGAAGACCGGGTACATAAGGAACCTGAAGACCCCCGGACCGGTGATCGACCCTCGGATGTCCCCCACCGGAGAACACGTCGGCTACGTGACCGGCGGCGCCTTCCACATCCAGGACCTGGCGGACGAGGTCGACCACGCGCTGGCCCGCCCCGAGGCCCCGGAGGTGACCTACGGCCTGGCCGAGTTCATCGCCTCCGAGGAGATGGACCGCATGCGGGGCTACTGGTGGTCCCCGTCGGGGGACGCGATCCTGGTCGAGCGGGCCGACGAGTCGCCGGTCCAGCGGTGGCACATCTCCGACCCGGCCAACCCGGCCCGGCCCGCCGCCGAGCAGCGCTATCCCTCCGCGGGAACCGCCAACGCCGGGGTCGAGCTCTTCGTGCTGACCCTCACCGGGGCCCGCGTCCCCGTGCCCTTCGACGACGAGTACCTGGTCAACGCCGCCTGGGACGCCCACGGCCTGTCGATCGTCACCATGACGCGCGACCAGCGGACCATGCGGCTGCTCGCCGTCGACCCGGCTACCGGCACCTCCACCCTGGTGCGCGAGGACACCGACCCCGCCTGGGTCGACGTCGTCACCGGCGTGCCCGGCCACCTGGCCGACGGCAGCCTCGTCTGGGCCGCCACCTCCGAGGGCGGCCACCGCCTGATCGTCGGCGACGACCCCGTCACGCCGCCCACCCTCCAGGTCCGCGAGATCCTCGACATCGACGGCGAGACCGTGCTCTTCCGGGCGAGCGGGGAACCCACCGAGATCGCGGTATGGGCCTACCGGAGGGGTCAGATCACGCTCGTCAGCCCGACCGAGGGCGGCGTCTACAGCGGCCACACCGCGGGCGGCACCCTCGTGATCACCGGTCAGACCCTCGAAAGCGAGGGCTCCGTCACCCGCGTCCTGCACAACGGCACGCCCCGCGGCCACATCACCTCGTACGCCGAGCGCCCCGGCCTGGACCTGCGGGTCTCCCTGATCAGGGCGGGCGAGCGCGACCTGGCCACCGCGGTGCTGCTGCCCTCCGGTCATGTGCCGGGCTCTGCGAGACTGCCGGTCCTCATGGACCCGTACGGCGGACCGCACGCCCAGCGCGTCCTGGCCGCGGCCGGGGCGCACCTGACCAGCCAGTGGTTCGCCGACCAGGGTTTCGCGGTGGTCGTGGCCGACGGCCGCGGCACCCCGGGGCGGGGCCCCGAGTTCGAGCGGGCCATCCTGCACGACCTGGCCACCCCGATCCTGGAGGACCAGATCGACGCCCTGCACGGCGCCGCCGCGCGGTTCCCCGACGACCTGGACCTGACCCGGGTCGGCATCCGTGGCTGGTCCTTCGGCGGCTACCTGGCCGCCCTGGCCGTGCTCCGCCGCCCCGACGTGTTCCACGCGGCCGTCGCGGGAGCCCCGGTGACCGACTGGCGCCTGTACGACACCTGCTACACCGAGCGCTACCTCGGCCGGCCCGACGAGGGGCACTACGACTCCTCGTCCCTGTTCGCCGACGCCGAGAAGCTGGACCGCCCCCTCCTGCTGATCCACGGCCTGGCCGACGACAACGTGGTCGCCGCCCACACCCTCCGCCTCTCCTCGGCTCTGCTGGCCGCCGGTCGCCCGCACAACGTGCTGCCGCTGTCCGGGGTCACCCACATGACCCCGCAGGAGGTCGTGGCGGAGAACCTGCTCCTGCTCCAGGTCGACTTCCTCAAGAAGGCCCTGGTCTGAGCCGGGGCCATTCCCGTCAGAGGGCATGACGCCGTGCCGGTGCGGCAAGATCGGA
>NZ_JBEXUE010000662.1:0-4504 GCF_040614275.1 Streptosporangium sp. NPDC006013 | reverse complement strand
AAAAAGGGGCTCCGGAGAAACTCCGAAACCCCTACCGACCAGCAAAAACCTGGTCGGGACGACAGGATTTGAACCTGCGACCCCTTGACCCCCAGCCACGAGTTGGGTGTCCGGGGAGATCTGACGGCGTCGGACAGGGAGCCTCCCGCCTGGGGAAACTTCCGGTTAGGTCGGAAGCGGTCGAAGCTGGTTTGAAGGCGTTGGCTCCCCAAATTGGCTCCCTTGACCCCCAGGACGTTGGGGTAGGCGTTTTTGCAGCTCATCGGCTTTCAGGTAGCTATGGATGACGTCCAGTGAAGTGCAGGCTATTGGGCTGCGTGCACAACGTGTGGTCCCAAGCGCTGACACCTCTACTTCTCGATGCGAAACAGTGGGCGCTCGACGAATCTTGAGCCGATCTGCTGATGACTGGCTGTGATACAGGCATTGTGTGGCGTATGCCGCGCCTCCCTACCCGCCGCCGCTCCATGTCGGTGGCACGCCCGATCCGCATAGTCCCGATCTCCGTGGCGCTGGGCATCGCCCTCACACTTGCCGCAGCTGCCGCCGGTGGACTGATTCTCGGCGCGGTGCAGTGTTCTCCGATGGCACGGTCACCTTCAACGGCGCGCAGTCCTCCGGCGGCAATATCACTTTCGGTAGTGCGGTGTTCTGTGGCAGTTTGGTCACCTTCATCCTTGCAACGTTCTCCGGTAGCGTGATTTTCTTTGCCGATGCGCGATTCGCCAGCGGCACGGTCACCTTCAATCAAGCGCAGTTCCCTGGCGGCACGGTGGACTTCTCACAGATCTCTGACTGGAGGCATCCACCTGAGGATCTGCCATCAACTGCGCTTGATCTACTCCTGCCCACAGAACAGGAACCTGTGCCCGGCGACGAGAATGCCACCGACCCTGCCTCGTGATCCGATGGCCCTCTATTTCCCTGCCTTCGCGCTCTTATGGTTGCCCACTCTGATGGAGATAATAGGCGGCGCTCTTTTTCAGAGAAACAAGCTCTAGAAAAGACTGACACGGCAACCAATCTAATTTTGATCATCGATTTGGTTCAAAAAACTCATGATCGTATAGATAAGTCCGTCTGACCATTCAGGATCAACGTCATCCTCCTCCTCACCCCCCTCGGCGTCAGCACTATTGGCCTTAATGCCATAGTCGTCCATAGCTTCATTAGATCCCGGCCAGCGGTCATAAAAGTTCGAGAATATACCCATATATTCGAGTGCAGCCGTGAACTCGTTATCGTCGAGCTCATCGTCAAGTGAACCGAATTCGTAGAGCTCCATAAGGTAGTCGGCCCGCATTGTTGCCTGATCATCGATATCGCGCAGTATCGCCTCATCTACGAACTTGGCCAGCCCGTGTGCGTAAATAGCTGCTATAAATACTCCTTTCTTGCTGCGGTCACGATTAAACAGAGCCGAAAGGCCTTCCATAAGAACAGACCTATGGTGCTTGCGAATCTGCGGATTCGGGGAGCTGGCAGTCGCTCTAATAAGATCTGCAATATCTTCATATTGTCCATCATAGATGCGGCCCCGCTTGCCGATATGAACCGCTATGCACTCACCAAGGCGAGGAAGGCTCAATTTGTCAGAAATGTCGAGCGCGGTAGCTAGACGGCCGACCAGTCCGCGCGTTAAATCTTTAGACGCGTCTAGAGTTGCCAAAACAGCTTCTTCAATCTCACGAGACAAGGGGCGCAGATCAATTTCAAGCTCACCCTGGTCGCAAGTGTTTGAGTTAGGATGGTAGAGCCAAATATTAGCAACCTGATCAAACGAGCGAGCGTTAAGCAGGACGCGTCTTAGCAAGCTGCTATCGTCCTTCATTTTTCGAATGACGAAGTCGTTCACAGAGGGATTATTGAACTCCACATATTGACGCGACTGCTCATAATATATCTTAATGAAAGTGTCGTCGAGAATCTGTAGGCTACGCCTCAGTTGGGGAGTATCCCAGTCAGCTTGAGACAATAGTGCTTCTTTCACATCTTCGAGGAGCGATTTTCCGCCGAGAGAGAATAGAGTGGCAAGAAGCGTTCTTTCCTTTTCTGTCAGCTGGTTCTCAAATATATGCCTCCACACATGCGTGGGATCATCCAAGCTGGCCGATAGTTGCGTAGTGACGTCACCCCAGGTGGAATCGTAAGATGTGCCCAGGACGTCAGATATGACCCGTGGATTGAAATTTGGATGATCGATGATTTTCCGATAATTTTCGGGCTGAGCTAGACTCGCCTTCTCCCTGGTCGGCCATTTCGACCAAAATGTATGATTGTAAAGAATCCTCGCCTTCGTCTCTCGGTTATATGAATCCAAATCTACAACGCAGGTAATTGGGTCGAAATTCTCACGATCGAGGCGTTCATAACGATTCTTTCCTTGAGCTAGAATGTAACTACGCGTTGTGCAGACGAATCTTTTCTTGGGATCCCTGCCAATTCGCCTCATTAATGCAATTAGTCGAGCATCCTCATTTTTGTATAGCTTATCTTCAAGGGTGCTCTGTCCTAGAAAATCGTCATAGACGAACACTTGTTTTGCGTCGGCATTCCACATTCGATAAGCGTCTTCGATGTTCTCTGAGATCTCAACGAGTTCATAACCCGAGTATGCGTAGTACGCGCTGAGCACTTGCGCCAAAGACGTCTTACCGACTCCTGGACCTCCTGTGATTATACAGACATGGTTTGTATCGAGCACCTTCAGTGCATATCTATAGCTATTAGTAGACACGTATGTTTTCAATGTCTCTTGTATTTCGTCAGCAAAATGCATAGACCGCCACAAAATATTTTTAGAGATCGCGGCTTCAAGCATATTGACATCATTGAGCCAGAGCCGTATGTGCTTCCTCACAACCTCCGGATGGTCCCCTATAAGAGACAGTAACTCGTCAACTCCGAAGATATCGCTCGGCGAAATTATGAATGGATCGAACGATGCATACAGCTTATCTTTTGCATCTGTGGTCATTTCAACCGTAGATGCAATGATGTACCGTGTCGGCTTAAGTATTTTCACTTTGGGGAGCTCTTTGTTCAACATGTATTGAACGAGCTTGGCTCTACCGCTTTTCATCCAATGCTTGCATTGGATGATTATCTTTTTTCCATGCCGGTCCATATATCGCAGATCGATGCCGCCGTCACTTCCGGCTGTGAAAATCTCCAATCTGATTTTGAGCGCTGCCTCGAAAAGGTCTTTGCAGAGGCACTCGAAATCGAAGTCAGTCAACTTGCGGAGGTCCATGAGGTCCATCCTGATTCCTCATCTCTTGTAGCTTGGAGTAGCATAAAGCTGGGTTTAAAGGTGAGGCGCCCCTCCCTCGCATAGCACGACTCGAAACGGAGTTTATCTCTCGCTTACTCTGCAACAGTCGTTCGCTTCGGGATTCACGAACGAAGTGGCAAACGGGCCTGGCAAGCTAGACCGACTAGTCATGTCTGCACTGTTCCAGGCTGGCCAGCAGTGCTCCATAACCGGGCCGTGCACTCACGATTGCCCGTCTACAGCTGCCCTCAGCAGGTGACTGCCTCCAGATCGACTTCAGCGGCGAGGAAGTCAGATAGAATCATCTTGACCTGGCCCTTAGAGCTAAAAACTTGTGCAGCATAGGCGAAACGACCCTCTTGAACATTCTCCCAGGAGTTAGTCAGAGCCTCGCTGTTTGCCAGCACGATACGAGACATCATTCTGCTACCCACCTCGGGAAAAAGCTGCGGTTCGGCGAGATCGCGGAACGTTTGCAACTCATCCGGCTCGAACACGCTGACGGGGGTCAGGCGGACAGTAGTACGCAGAGCAGGGTCCACTTCCCCTACTTCAAAAGCCCACAGTGCTCGAGCAATTTTCTCGATGACTCGCATGACACGTACCATGTCGTCCCCGGCCAGTTCGAACACACCCGTATCTTGGAGCGAGAGTGCTAGCCGTGCTGCTATCGCCGGCTTGTCCGTTAGCTTTGCAGCGATCTGCGAACGAGATAGTTTCGTTGGGTCCGTGCTTCCACATGCTGCTACCTCAAGGAGGCACGCAACGTAATCTTCGTCGAGAGAAGCACCCTCGTTGCAGCCCTGACAAGAGGGCACGACTAGGAGGTTCTCTGGGTATGGGCGGTCCAGGAATGCTTTCGGGGGCACGTGATCCCTGGTATCAGGGGCTGATCCGCAGTAGATGCAGAAGCCACTTAGTCGATCGTCCAGAAACAACCCATAAGTCTTCACCCTAGGCAGGCTACGGCACCCTATTCACGAAGGTGAGGTGTTGTAGTCATCTCCTTGCCGGGCAGGCGTAGCCATACCGGGGCGGACACACCAGGTCATGCCGTCATTCGCGTGTACCTGCTCCCGGTGACCTTCCTTGCCCACTGGTTGCCCTACTCGCACGATGACGGCTTGACCTGGTGGGGCTGGCCCGGCATCCCTTGTGGTGGCCGGTGAGGAGATGACCACAGCGACCCTCCCCGGACCCGCACCTCTTTCCCCTGCCCCCTCCATCCCC
>NZ_JBEXUE010000661.1:0-4513 GCF_040614275.1 Streptosporangium sp. NPDC006013 | reverse complement strand
CACTGCTCGATCGTCTCGGCTACCTCAGCCACGCCCTGCCGGGGTCAGGCCGCCGGCGTCGAGTTCGGCGCCGTCCCCGTCCGGCCGCACCTCGACGTCGACCGTGGCCGGCGCACCGGCGGGGAGAGTGAGGCGCCCCAGGGACGGCAGCATGATCGTGCCGTCGCGGACGGGCAGCCGGACCCGGCACCGGATCCGGGCCCGCACCGCGACCACCACGGCCAGTGCGCCCAGCTGCGCGGGATCGTCGCGGCTGTCATCCCCGCTCCGCAGGGACCGGCAGGTCCGCCACGCCCACGCCCCCACCGCCGGATACCTCAGCAGGCGCTCGACCTCCTCGTCCGCCTGCCCCTCCAGATCGGCCAGCAGGCCGTAGGCGCGCATCGCCAGGGCGGCACCGGGATGCCCGGCCGACCGCGCCTCGCCGACGACACCTCGCACCAGCACCCTGTTCCTGGCGCGCTGCGCGGCCCGCAGCTCGGCCACGGCGCCGGCACCGCCCTCACCGGCCGCCAGCGTGAGAAACGTCTTGTCGGACACCTGCTGCGAACCGTGCCTCATCGGCTTCCCTTCAGCCTGTCGACATCCCGCGCGAGCCGGGTGCGGATATGGGTGATCAGCCGGTACAGGTCGGGGCAGTAGACCGAAGGTCCCAGAAAGCCGGCGGCCTCGCTGTATCTGTGCGCGTACAGCCCGCCGCCGCAGACCGAGTGGATGTCACAGGCCAGGCAGACCGGTGCCAGCCCGAGCTCGCCGATCTGCCTGGCCGCCATGGACGGGTGGGTGAGCGCGGCGTCGAACGAGTCGCGGAGCAGGTGCAGGCGGGTCGCGGCCGCCCCGTGGTAACTGGACTTCAGGATGTCCGACTGCTCGATGCTGCCGTCGGTCTCCACCACGGCCATCCGGGCGGGTGAGAGTCCCACGGTCTCGCTGCGCGAGGCGCCTCCCGTCAGCAGGCGCATGATCTCGCGGAACAGCCGGACCTCCGTCTGGTCGGCGGCCGATCCGTACCAGCGGTCGAAGATCGGGATGAGCCAGTCGGCGTACGGTGTCACTTCCGCCTCCGGAACGCGGAAGGGCGGCGGGGTGGACCAGTTGCCGTGCGGGAGCAGGAAGTCGACGGCCGGGGGATCGAACTCCAGAAGCGCCTCGTAGGTCGCCAGCGGATCGTTGCGGACGTCGACGGTGCACAGCAGGCCGCTGAACAGGTGGTGGAAGGGACCGCCGGTCAGCCTGCGAAGCGAGGCCGCCACCTTCGCGTGACTTCCCCTGCCGTCCGCGTGGCGCCGGTGCCGGTCGTGACCCTCCGCGTAGCCGTCCAGGCTCACCCCGACCCGGATCTCCAGGCTGTCGAAGAGCCGCAGGTAGCTCTCGTCCAGGCGCAGCCCGTTGGTCTGCACACCGACGTGGACGCGGGTCCCGACGTCGGCGGCGGCCCCCCTGATGGTGCGCACCGCGTAGGAGATGAGATCCGGCCCGGCCAGAAGGGGCTCACCGCCGTGCAGAACGACCTCCACCTCGGCCAGCTCGTGGGTGAGCGCGTGCTCGGCTATGCGCTTCGCCGTGCGGTCGACGATCGCCTCCGACATGCGCCTCGGCTGTGCCCGCCAGGACTGGTCCGCCATCTCGTAGACGTAGCAGTGGCGACAGGCGAGGTCGCACCTGCTGTGGATCTTCAAGATGAACTGCCGGAAAGCCGCCGGTCGCCACCCTGATTCCAGCAATCCCCTGACATCGAGCGTCGCCGGGAACACGCTTCTGGGTGACGGGATTATGGGGTCAAGTTTCTCAGGCAAACGCGGCACACCTCTCTTGCGCCATTTCCTATCTGGCATGAGTTTGCCCAAATAGTCAAGTTCCAGGCTTACAAACAGTGGTCTCCGCGACATGACCGAAGGGTTTCATCCGTCTCTGGAACGGCGGCCGGCCATCATCTATCGTGGAAGCATCTTTCGGGCATCACATAACGTGGTCTCATCAGGGGGCTGATCAGCGGTGCGCGAGTGGCCGTCGACTCTCGACATCGGCAGGCTGATGGCCGACGGCTGGAGACCGACACCGTTCCGGCAGTTCATCCTGAAGATCCACAGCAGGTGCGATCTCGCCTGCAAATATTGCTATATGTACGAAATGGCCGATTCGTCGTGGCTGACACGCCCGAAACAAATGTCACGGGAGACCGTCGCCGCCACCGCCGCGAGAATCGCCGAGCACGCCCACCGTCACGGCCTGCGCGACATCGAGATCATCCTGCACGGGGGCGAGCCACTGCTCGCCGGCCCCGAGGCGATCCGCGAGATCGTCACCCGGATCCGTTCGGCGGCCGCCGACACCCGGGTCAGGGCCAGCCTGCAGACCAACGGGCTACGCCTGGACGAGAGCTACCTGCGGCTCCTCGACGAACTGGACATCCGGGTCGGGGTGAGCCTCGACGGTGACGAGACGATGCACGACCGCAGCCGCAGGCGCGCAGGCGGCCGCGGCAGCCATGCCGAGGTGTCCCGAGCCCTCCGGCTGCTGACCTCGCCCACCTTCAGGCATCTCTTCAGCGGCCTGCTGTGCACCGTCGACCTCAGAAACGACCCGATCGGGGTCTACGAGGCGCTCCTCGCCTTCGACCCACCGGCCGTCGACTTCCTGCTCCCGCACGGCAACTGGTCGGCGCCCCCGGCCGGCCGGCTCCCCCACGAGGAGACGACACCGTACGCGGACTGGCTCATCCCGATCTTCGACCGGTGGTACGGCGCGGCGCGCAGGCCCACCCGGGTCCGGCTGTTCGGCGAGATCATCCACGTGCTGCTCGGCGGTTCGTCGTCGAGCGAGCAGATAGGCCTGTCCCCCGCGGGGATGGTGGTGGTGGAGACCGACGGCGGCATCGAGCAGTCGGACGTGCTGAAGTCGGCCTACCAGGGAGCCCCCGAGACCGGGCTGCACGTGACACGTGACTCCTTCGACGACGCCCTGCTCCTTCCCTCGATCGCCGCCCGCCAGATCGGCGAACTGGCCCTGTGCCCCACCTGCCGGGCCTGCCCGGTGTCACGGATCTGCGGAGGAGGGTTGTACGCCCACCGCTACCGCTCCGGCCATGGTTTCGCCAACCCCTCCGTCTACTCCCCCGACCTGCTCCGACTCATCGAGCACGTCAAGAGCACTGTCGAGGCCGATCTGTCGGCTCGATCGAAACGACGGGGAAGGGACACGATGAACCTGCGTGAGCACCGGATCACGGCCGGGGTGTTCTCCAAGCTCGCCGCCGGCGGTGGCGGCGCCGCCGCGGTCGCCAAGCTCTCCGCGGCGCAGCACAGCAAGCACGTGCTTCTCGTACGGGGGGTGCTGGAGGCCGCGCGCGCGAACGGCCACCCGGACGCCGCCGTCACCCGCCGCGCCTACGACCTGCTCGCCACGGTACAGCGCCGTCATCCCGGCGCCGTCGGCACCGTTCTGCGCCATCCCTCGGTGGGCGCCTGGGCGCGGCGGACGATCAAGAGGCTCGACGCGCACGCCGAGGACGCGGCACCGGGGCAGCTCGCCGCGCTCGCCGCCGCGGCGGCGATCCGTTCGGGCACGGCCTGCGACATCGACGTGCCCGCGGTGGAGGGGGTCGTCACGCTGCCCTCTCTGGGCCAGGCGGTCCTGTCGCCGACCGTCTCGTGGGCCACGGTGGAGTGTGCCGAGGGCGGTGCCGAGGTCACCGCGGACGGGGTCATCGTCACCGTCCCGCGCGACCCGGGCCGGGACGCTCCCGGGTGGAGAGGCCTGCGATCGCTCTCCACCGAGGTGGACGGCGTGCCGCTCCACCTGGTCATCGACGACCTCGACCCGTACCGGATGCCGGAGACCACGAACATCGGCGGGCGTCTGACCGAGGCCGAGACCGAGCGCTGGCAGTCGACGCTGGAGGGAGCGTGGCATCTGCTGGTGCGCCACCACCGCGCCGTGGCCGATGAGGTCGTCACGGCGATCACGGTCCTCACCCCGCTGGTCGCCCCGGCCCGGGGCCAGTCGAGCTCGACATCCGGCGAGACGTACGGCTGCGTGGCCCTGTCGACGCCGCCGGACGCCGCCACGTTCGCGGTCACCCTGACCCACGAGACGCAGCACGCGAAGCTCTCGGCCCTGCTCGACCTGGTCCCCCTGACCCTTCCCGACGACGGCAGGCGCTACTACGCTCCCTGGCGCGATGATCCCCGCCCCGTTCCCGGCCTGCTCCAGGGGGCCTACGCCTTCCTGGGCGTGGCCGGCTTCTGGATGCGCCAGCGCCACCTGGAGACCGGGGCGGCGGCCCTGCGCGCGAGCTCGGAGTTCTTCCGCTGGCGCGAGGCGGCTCACCTGGTGACCGGCACCCTGCTCGGCAGTGGGCGGCTGACCCCGGCCGGCGAGAACTTCGCGACCGGAATGGCCCTGCGCCTGGACCGCTGGGCACAGGAGAGCGTGCCGGTGGAGATCCCCGCCGAACCCACCGCCCGGCATCGGTCACACCAAGGTTCCCCATGCACCTGCGGCCCCATCGACC
>NZ_JBEXUE010000660.1:0-4514 GCF_040614275.1 Streptosporangium sp. NPDC006013 | reverse complement strand
GCGGTGTTCGCCAGCCCGTTCATCAAGATGGCGCTGGTCCCCGACTTCGGCGTGTCGTGGCTGCTGGTGCGGGCGGTCGGCGCGGCCGAGCGCCTGCGCGAGCGGGTCGGCCACGACGACGTCGAGCAGGCCGATCCGCACGGCCTCCTCCGCCGCGACCTTGCGTCCGGACAGTGCCAGCTCCGTCGCCCGCGCCGCGCCGACCGCCCGCACCAGCAGCCACGACACGCCGAAGTCGGGGACCAGCGCCATCTTGATGAACGGGCTGGCGAACACCGCGCCGGGCGAGCCGATCCGCAGGTCGCACGCGAGGGCGAGGGCCATCCCCGCACCGACGGCCGCGCCGTCCACGGCGGCGACGGTCGGCGTGTGGAACTCCAGCAGCAGTTCGGCGATGGAGAACTCGCGGGTCATGCGCTCCCGCGCGTCCTGCGGCGTCTCGTTCCCCAGGTCGCCGATCGCGTCCAGGTCGCCGCCCGCGCAGAACGCGCCGCCGCGCCCGGTCACCACCAGGACCCGTACGGCGGCGTCGCCGTCCAGCTCGCGCAGCACCCCGGGCAGCCCGTCGAGCAGCGTGCGGTCCAGCGCGTTCCGGCGGTGCGGCCGGTCCAGTTCCAGCAGCGCGATCCCCTCGGAGGGGAACGTCACCCGCAGTCCACATACATCCATGGCCCAGAGCTGACCGGACGCGGGGCCCGGCGACCAGGGCCGGTTCTCATTGAGCGGAACCCCGCAGGTGGCCGGGCATCGTGCCACCGCGCATGATCGGAGCGCATGACGTCCCGTGCACACCGGGTGCACATCGAGGTTCGGGAGGAAATTCGTGAACGGGCAGCTGCGTGGCAAGACAGCGATCGTCACCGGGGCGGCGTCGGGCATCGGACGCGCGACCGCCGCGCTGTTCGCCGCCCGCGGCGCGGCGGTGCTCGCCGTGGACCGCGACGAGAAGGGCCTGCTGGAACTGCGGGACGAGGTGGCGGCGGCGGGCGACGAGGTGGCCGTGCCGGCCGTGCTGGCCGTCGACCTCACCGCGGCGGGCGCGGCGGAGCGAGTCTTCGACCACTGCGCCGAGGCCGTCGGCGCGCCGAACGTGCTCGCCAACATCGCGGGCAAGGCCGGGGACCGCCCGGCGGCCGACACCACGGACGAGGACTTCGAGTTCTTCCTGCGAACCAACCTCGGCACGACGTTCGCGCTCAGCCGCCGCGCGGTGATCGCGTTCGGCGACGCGGGCGGGGCGATCGTCAACACGTCCTCGGCGTTCGCACTGACCGGGGTCGCCGGGTCCGCGCCGTACTCGGCGGCCAAGGGCGCGGTCTCCAGCCTCACCCGCCAGATGGCGGCCGAGTACGGCCGGCGCGGCATCCGGGTCAACGCGGTGGCGCCGGGCCTGATCGAGACCCCGGCCACCCGCGCGAAGATCGCCGCGGGCGCCTTCGACGACCTGGTGACCCGGTCGCGCCCGCTGCCCAGGGTCGGGCAGCCGATCGACGTCGCGCGGGTCGTCGCGTTCCTGGCGTCCGACGAGGCGGCGTTCGTCACCGGCCTCACCATCCCGGTGGACGGCGGCTGGAGCAGCACGCACTTCCGCGACTGACGGCGACGCGGAACGGGCCGGGGCCGATGTCGGCCCCGGCCCGTTCCGGTTTTCTACGAGCGCGCCCTGCGCTCCGCGATCGTCTCGCCGGCCGCGGCCCAGTGGGTCGGCGGCAGCTCGCGCACCAGGACCCGCACCGACTCGGACGGGACCTCGAGGCTACGCACGACCGCGTCGTGGACGGCCGAGATCATCTCGCGCAGCTCGGACTCGGTACGGCCGGTCAGCAGTGAGACGTCGATGATCGGCATGATGGCTTCCCTTCTGGTTGGGATGGGACGGTCAGCCGTCCTGGCGTACGGCGGGTTCCTCGGCCGTGTCACCGGGCAGTCGCACCTCGGCGAGGTCCACCCCCTTGGTCTCTGGCAGGGTGAACACCAGGATCAGCAGGCCCAGCGCCATGGCGCCGACTGGATACCACAGGGCGGTGGTGGTGCTGCCCACCTCGGCCCCGATCGCGACCATCGTCGCCGGCAGCAGCCCGCCGAACACGCCGACGCCGAGCTGGTAAGGGATCGAGAGGGCGGTGGCGCGCACGCGGGTCGGGAACACCTCCGCCATCGCCGTCGCGGCCGGTCCCTGGGCCATCTGCGCGAACGCGACCAGCGCGAGGAGCAGCAGCGCGACGGTGAGGACGGGCCCGTCGAAGAAATCCCCGATGCCGGTGATCTTGATCGTGCTGGCCGATCCGTCGACCGGGTACCCGGCCGTCTTGAGCGCCGCCCGCAGTTCGTCCTTCAGCTGCGGACCGCCGGAGACCTCGGTGTCGTTCACGAGGACCTTGGTGGGGCCGATGGTGTCCTGCCGGTCGAAGGTGACGGAGTTGGACTGGAGCACGTTCCGCGCCTGGTCGCAGTCGGAGGTGAACGTGGCAGTGCCCGTGGGGTTGAACTGGAAGGAACACTCGGCCGGGTCGGCCTGGATGGTGACCGACACCGTCTCCTGCGCCCGCGCGAGATCCGGGTTCGCCGTCGAGACGATGGCGCCGGTGATAGGGAACGCCAGCACCGCGGCCAGCCCGAGCCCGGCGAACAGCACCGGCCGTCGCCCGATCCTGTCGGACACCCAGCAGGCGAGGACGCACAGGAAGAACCCGATCAGCATGATCACCATGAAGATCGCGTTGACCGTGAAAGCGTCGGTCTTGAGGTAGGTCTTCATCGTGGTCACCATGTACACGGTGGACAGGTAGCCGATGAACGACTGCGCCGCGGCCATCACGAACACGATCGCCACCATGCGCACCCGTGCCCGCGAGCCGAACGCCTCGCGCAGCGGCGCCTTGGTCCGGGTGCCCTCCTTCTTCATCTTCAGGAACAGCGGGCTCTCGTTCAGCTTGCTGCGGATCCACACAGAAAGCACGAGCGGCACGACGGAGATGATGAACGGCACCCGCCAGCCCCACTGCTCGAAGGCGTCCGCGCCCACGATGGTCTGCACCAGCAGTTGCACGCCCAGCGACAGGCTGAAGGCGAGCGCCGTGGTGCCGGTCAGCCAGCCGACGAAGAACGAGCGCTGGCGCGCGGGGGCATACTCCGAGACGTAGGTGATCGCGGCGCCGAACTCGCCGCTGACCGCGAGTCCCTGCAGGATGCGACAGGTCACCAGCAGGATCGGGGCCAGGATGCCGATCGAGTCCGCGGTGGGCAGCAGGCCGACGGCGACCGTCGAAACGCCCATCAGCACCAGCGTCATCAAGAACACGACCTTGCGGCCGACCAGGTCGGTGATCCGCGCGAACACCAGCGCGCCGATCGGGCGGACGATGAACCCGGCGGCGAAGGTCAGCAGCGCGAACACGGTCTGCGCCGTCGCGCCGTAGCCGCTGAAGAAGTTGCTGCCGATTACGGGGACGAGTGCCGCGTATAGAAAGAAGTCATACCATTCAAACGCCGTACCTACGGCCGACGCACCGACTACCTTGAGTTCCTGTTTGTTCATCGGCGGTTTCCTCCAGCCAGAATGCTTCGCCCCGCCTCGGAGCACGATGGCGGGTTGGAGCGACCGTAGGACCGGCGGTGACGGAAGCAACCATCCGATTTCCGGTGTGTGGGAATACCAGGTGGAAGTCGTGCCCGCCACGGTCCACGGTTGGCCACCATGACGGCGAACACATGGACGGTTGATCGGGCCGTCGAGGCGCTGCGCGCGGCGGAGTCGGACCGTGCCGCGCGCCGCCCTATCACCGAGGACTGGCCCGGCCTCGGCGCCGCCTACCAGGTGCAGTCGGAGCTGGTGGCGGCCAGGGTCGCCGAAGGCGAGAGGATCATCGGTGTCAAGCTCGGCCTCACCTCGCGCGCCAAGCAGTGGCGGATGGGCGTGGCCGCGCCGCTGACCGGCTGGCTCACCGACGGCCTGCTGCTCGACACCGGCGCGCCCGTGCCGGTCGAGCGGCTCATCCACCCGCGGGTGGAGCCCGAGATCGTCTTCACGCTCGGGCGGCGGCTGGAGGACCCCGGGGTCACGCCGGCCTCGGCGATGGCGGCGGTGCGGAGCGTGTCCGCGGGCCTCGAAGTGATCGACAGCCGCTACCGCGACTTCCGGTTCACCCTCGCCGACGTGGTCGCCGACGGCAGGCAATCGCCTCGTGCGCATGCGGCAGAGCCTCGCCGAGTACGGAGACGTCGCATCGCGATAATTCACGTGACGCCGGGGAGCTCATTCGCCGGTCCAACAGTCCTTGGCGGGAGAACAGGTGAGGCGCCGACTCCCCACCTAGAGGCGTTCTGCCACTCAGTCAGATCGGCTGCGGAGTTTTAGCCGAGTTCGTCAGCGAGGCCTGCGCACTTGATCCATCGTCCCTGACGAGGACTTCGCGAGAACCCGCTCAGCGATGACCTTTCCCGGCGGCAGGGCTCCGTCGGGACACCGAAGCACCGGCGGGGACGGGTGCCCATCACGACCAGCGGTTCGAGCG
>NZ_JBEXUE010000659.1:0-4517 GCF_040614275.1 Streptosporangium sp. NPDC006013 | reverse complement strand
CTCCAGGGTGAGCGCCTCGGGCGTCGGCTGGGTCAGCGCCGTCAGGAACCCGAGGGCGCCGGCCTCGGCGGCAGCCCGCAGACCGGCGGTACGGCGGAGGCGAGCCCCCCCACCTCCGCCGCGACCCCGCCCCCCAACGCGTCGACGGTGCCGCAGACGACCAGCAGGATCAAGCTGCCCGGTAGTTCGATCACGCTTCATGAGAGCCCCCAGGACCCGATCAAGCTGAGTTCCTACAGCCTCGACTGGGAGAAGACCCTCTACGTCAGGAAGTACGGGACCAACCGGTTCGCCAAGAACGACAAGTACTTCCATTACACGCTCAACGCCGCGGGCACCCAGGCGCTGGGTACCGACCGGATCTACGACGCGCAGAACTACTCGATCGTGTCGGTCGTCGACCAGCGCACCGGCGCGGCGAGCAAGATCAGGATCACCAAGGCGCCGGTCTACCCGACGCTGCCGCAGTGGTCGCCGGACGGCAAACGTGGCCTGGTGACGCTGTACGAGGCCGTGGACAACACCAGCAAGGAGTACGGCTTCGCGATCATCGATGCCGCCACGAAGAAGGCCAGGATCGTCCGGGTGAAGGAGAAGGACGCGGGCAAGTGGAGCTACTTCTGGCGGGGTGACGGCCGCGCCGTCGGCACCTGGGCGCTCACCGGCAAGACCCAGCGCATCCGCTTCTACGACCTGCAGGGCACCGTGCTGCAGACCCTGCTGGACGTGGGAACCCCGATCACCGTCGAGGGCGACGACATCTCCCCGTCGGGATCGTCACTGCTCACGTACTGCAAGGAGAGCGAGAAGGAGATCTGCGTCTGGTCCACCGACTCCGACGCCCCGGCGAAGGTCCGGATCCCGTTCGAGACCGAGCGGCTCATCGGCTGGTACGACGACGAGCACATCGCGGGCTGGCGGCGCAAGGGTTCCGGCTACGAGGCCGTGGTGTTCGACTTCGAGGGGCGGTCGCAGCGGGTGCTGGCCACCACCACCAATGCCAAGGAGTACGAGAAGCAGTTCATGCGTTTCACCCGGGAGGGCTGATATGAGGGAATGGACCCACGCCGAGCATGTCTCGGCGGCCACCGCGGAGGTCGCCCGGATGGCCGATGTCCTGAGGAAACGCGACATGTCCGTTCCCGTGCTGACCTGTCCTGGCTGGGACCTGGCCAGGCTCGTCACCCACACCGGTGGCATACACCGGTGGGTGGCCACCATGGTCGCCGACCTGGCCGAGCGGCGCTACGACCGCCGCGGGATGGACATGGGCCTGCCGGCCGACACGAGCGGTTACCCCGCCTGGCTCGGTGCGGGGGCCACCCTGCTGTCCGAGGCGCTGCTGTCGCAGGATCCGCAGGCGCCGATGTGGGCCTGGGGCGGGGAGCAGCGGGTGCGGTTCTGGTCCAGGCGCATGCTCCACGAGACCCTGGTGCATCGGATGGACGCCGAGCTCGCGCTGGGCGTTCCGGTCTCGGTCGACGAGGACGTGGCGGCCGACGGGGTCGAGGAGTTCCTCGATGTCCTGCCGTACGCGCTGTGGAACCCGGGGGTGGCCGAGCTGAGGGGCGGGGGCGAGACGATCTCCCTGCAGGCCGACACCGGAGCCGGGTGGGTGATCACCCTCGACCCCGACCGCTTCCACCACCGGCGGTCCCTGCAGCCGGGGAGCGTGACCGTGCGCGCAGCCACGTCGGCGGACCTGCTCCAGGTCGTATGGGGGCGGCGCAGCGTCGACGACTACGCCGTCGAGGGCGACGCGGGGCTGCTGGGCTGGTGGCGGGAGCTCGCCCGGATCTGACCGGCGGAAGATAAATACCCGTCCCGGGATTGGGCCAAGACACGGCAGATCCCCAGGAGGGCTCGCCGCCGAGGCCGCCGCCCCGTGGTGCCATGCCCCTATGATCAAGATGTCTCAGGCTGTGGTCTCGGCCACACTCGTCTCCGTGGGCCTGTTCGGTGGCACGGCGCTCGCGGACTCCGCACCCTCCACGGCGACGGTGCGGGAGGGCGACCGGCCACAGATCACGATCGTGGGCGAGGGACGTCTGTCGGTCACCCCCGACGTCATGAAGCTGGACGCCGGTGTCGAGGTGGTCCGTTCCACCGCGGGAGAGGCGTTCACCGCCGCCCGCGTCGCCGCCGCCGCGCTGACGAAGGCGTTGCTGGCGGCCGGTATCGCGGCCAAGGACCTGCGGACCAACGAGCTGTCCCTGGGCCCCCAGTACAAGGACTACCCCACGATCTCCGGTTACCGGGCCGCGCAGGGGGTCGAGGCGGTGGTGCGGGACCTGGACACCGCGGACGACGTGATCGACGCGGCGGTCGCGGTCGGCGAGGCGGTCCGGCTGGACAGCGTCTCCTTCGAGGTCTCCGACAACCGCGCGCCGCTCAGGCTGGCGCGCGAGGCCGCCTTCAGGGACGCCAAGACCCGCGCCGCGCAGTACGCCAGGCTCGCGGGACGCAGGCTCGGCCGTGCGCTGGAGATCAGCGAGGAGAACGTCACCCCGCCGCGGCCGTTCTTCGCCGCCGGCGCGATGGCGGACAAGGCGTCGATCAGCCCCGGCCGCCAGGACGTGTCGGTCAGCGTCAGGGTGGTCTACGAGCTGGATTAGGCCCCGCTCACGCGGTGCTCCCCCGATCCCGGGTACGCGACAGGTTCCCGGCACACGACGGGCCCCGGCGGGTCACCACCCACCGGGGCCCGTCCACCTCGTGGTCAGGGCAGCGCCAGCATCCTGTCCAGGGCGACCCGAGCCCAGTGGGCGGTGTCGTCGTCCACGGTGATCTGGTTGACGACCTGGCCGGCGGCGAGCGACTCCAGCGCCCACACCAGGTGCGGCAGGTCGATCCGGTTCATCGTCGAGCAGTAGCAGACGGTCCGGTCCAGGAACGTCACGTCCTTGTCGGGGAACATGGCGCCGAGCCGCTTGACCAGGTTCAGCTCGGTGCCCACCGCCCAGGAGGACCCGGCGGGAGCCGCCTCGATCTTCTTGATGATGTACTCGGTCGAACCGACATGATCGGCCTTGGTGACGACCTCGTGCCTGCACTCGGGGTGGACCAGAACGTTGACGCCGGGGATGCGCGCGCGGACGTCGTCCACGCACTCGGCGCTGAAACGGCCGTGTACCGAGCAGTGCCCCTTCCACAGGATCATCTTGGCGCCCGCGAGCTGCTCGGCGGTCAGGCCGCCGTTCGGCCGGTGCGGGTTGTAGACGACGCAGTCGTCCGGTGACAGGCCCATCTCCAGCACCGCGGTGTTGCGGCCCAGGTGCTGGTCGGGAAGGAAGAGCACCTTCTCCCCGCGGGAGAAGGCCCACTCCAGGGCACGCCTGGCGTTGGAGGAGGTGCAGACGGTGCCGCCGTTGCGTCCGCAGAAGGCCTTGATGTCGGCGCTGGAGTTCATGTAGGTGACGGGCACGGTGCGACCGGCGATCCCGGCGTCCTCCAGCACCTCCCAGCACTCCTCGACCTGGTCGAAGGTGGCCATGTCGGCCATCGAGCACCCGGCGGCGAGGTCGGGCAGCACCACCTTCTGGGAGTCGGAGGTGAGGATGTCGGCGGACTCGGCCATGAAGTGCACGCCGCAGAAGACGATGTACTCGGCGTCGGGCCGGGCCGCGGCCTCCTTGGCGAGCTTGAACGAGTCGCCGGTCACGTCGGCGAACTGGATGACCTCGTCACGCTGGTAGTGGTGGCCCAGTACGAAGACCCTGTCGCCGAGCGCAGCCTTCGCCTTCCTGGCGCGTTCCACCAGCGCCGGGTCGGACGCGGCCGGCAGCTCGCCGGGACAGTCGACACCGCGCTCGCTGTGCGGGTCCACGTCCTTGCCCAGGACGAAGAGCGGAAGCCCGATCTCGGTGGTCGTCATGGCCACACCCCCTTATCGTCGAAGTGACGACTAATGATGACACACGCTGTTGGGGCTTTATTCCGTGGGAGGGAGTTTTGTCCGAAGGAGGAGGTGTGCGTCGTCTCAGGAATGTGTAAGGGGGGACGGGTGTTGGTAGCGTCTAAGAAGGACGTCAGAAACAGACAGCCGTTCCCGGGGAGCGGCTGACGCAGACGCGGGAGTCACCACATGTCGGTTGAGAGCAGCGAGACCACGGCGCAGGGCCTGATCCTCAGTTCCGCGGCCGCCGCGAAGGTCAAGAGCCTGCTGGAGCAGCAGGGCGAGGAGGGCCTCCAGCTGCGCGTGGCCGTGCAGCCCGGTGGCTGTTCCGGCCTGCGTTACCAGCTCTTCTTCGATGACCGTTCGATGGACGGTGACGTCGTCTCCGACTTCGACGGCGTGAGCGTGGTCACCGACCGGATGAGCGCGCCCTACCTCGTGGGTGCCACCGTCGACTTCGTCGACACGATCGAGAAGCAGGGCTTCACGATCGACAACCCGAACGCCACGGGTTCGTGCGCCTGCGGAGACTCGTTCAACTAGGAGCTCGCTCGACCGGACGAGACCGGACGAGACACCGAAGGCCCCGCGCGGTGACGGTGCCAGAGCACCCGCGCGCGGG
>NZ_JBEXUE010000658.1:0-4520 GCF_040614275.1 Streptosporangium sp. NPDC006013 | reverse complement strand
ACGTGCAGCAGCACAACCCCGGCACGAAGGTCGTGATCGAGCAGCGGGACACCAAGGGCGAGCCGACCGCGGCCGTCGCCGCCACCCGGGCGTACGAGCCCGCCCTGATCGCCTGGGCCGCGAAGTGCACGGCCTGCTGACCCGATCCGCACTTGCGGTCGATCGTGGCGGCGGGCACGTGTGGCGGGAGACCCGCGCCCAGCCAGGCCATCCGGCCGGGGGTGGCGGACTGCTCACCCACCTGCGACACGCAACCGATCAGCACATCGTCCACGGTGCCCGGGTCCAGGTCATGGCGGGCCAGCAGGCCGGTCAGGGTCTGGGCCAGGAGATCGACCGGATGGACGTCCGCAAGAGCACCTCCGCTACGGCCGCGGCCACTTGCGGTCCGGACCGCGTCGACGATCACAACATCAGCAAGAACTTGCGCAACTCCCATGGGTATTGTTTATCATGATATTCATCATAATGTCCATGGTGGCCGCCCGGCCGCCACCCCCTCCTCCGCGGCTGTTGACGGTCACACGCGAGGAATCTAGAATAATGATTACATTCGAAAGAACGGATGCCATGTCTGCCAGTGTCGATGAGCATCAGGAGATCCGTGCGCTGGCCGCGCGTGTTGCCGCAGAGGTGTACGCCCCCATGGCGGAACAGCTCGACGTGGATCGGACGCCGATCTCACTGGAACAGCGCAAGCGGCTGGGCGACCTCGGTTTCCTCGGCATCGCCCACCCGGAGCGGTTCGGAGGCTCGGGAGCTCCGCTCTCGCAGGCCCTGGCCGTGATCGAAGAGTTCGGCAGGGTATGCCGTCCGGCCGCGTTCCAGATCTTCGAGGCTAACACCGGCCCCGCACAGGTGATCAACCACCTCGCCACCGAGGAGCAGCGCGAGCGATGGCTGCCCGCCATCATCTCCGGTGACAGGACCATGGCCGTGGCGATCTCCGAGCCTGACGCGGGCTCCGCCGCAACGGACATGCGTACCACCGCGAAGCCGATGAACGGCGGCTACGTCATCAACGGCGGCAAGCGGTGGATCTCCAACGGCGGCGAGGCCGACCAGTACCTGGTGTACTGCCGGCTCAGCGACGCCCCCGGCTCCAAGGGCATTGGCGCGGTCCTCGTCGAGAAGGGCATGCCGGGCCTCAGCTTCGGCGCTCCGGAACGCCTCATGGGTTTCCGTGGCATCCCCTCCGCCGATGTCATCTTCGACAACGTGCAGGTGCCCAAGGAGAACGTCGTCGTTCCCGCCGGTGACTTCGGCAAGCTTTTTGGTGTCTTCTCGATCGAGCGGCTCGGCAACTCCACCATGAGCCTGGCGATCGGCCAGGAGGCGCTTAACCGTACGATGCGATATGTCGAGGAGCGCGAGCAGTTCGGCAAGCCTCTGATCGAGTTCCAGAGCGTCCAGGTGATCCTCGCTGACATGGTGCTCCAGGTCGAGGCCGCCCGGTTGCTCCTTCAGCGCGCGGCAGCCGGCGCCGACACCGGCCTGCCCGACCCGCTGCAGGTGTCGCTCGCCAAGTGCACCGCCAACGAGATGGCCAAGCGGGTCACCGACCTGGCCATGCAGCTGCACGGCGGCAACGGTTACACGGAGGAATACGGCATCGAGCGCCTGCACCGTGACGCCCACGGCTGGGCCATCGCCGGCGGTACGCCGACCATGCAGCGCATCCGCATCGTCACCGAACTGCTCGGTCGCAGGTTCGACCAGCGTCGCTGAGCCCAGCCGTACTCCGCCGAGACCTCAACAGGAGAGACAGCATCGTGGAAGATGGGCAGATGTTCGATCTGAGCCCGCGTCATCGGAAGATCCAGGAGATCGCGCGTGCTGTCGCGGCTCAGGTCGACGAGTTCGCGAACGAGGCCGATGAGTATGTCGAGGTGCACCCGGGTGTCCTGCGGGCACTGCGTGAAAGCGGCCTCGCCCGGCAGGTGGTACCGGCGGCGTACGGCGGCGAGACCGAGGTCCTCGACCCGCTGTCGATCGTGGTCGTCCGTGAGGCGCTGATGTACAGCTCGGCTCACCTGGACTCGCTGTTCGGCATGCAGGGGGTGGGCAGCTACTCGCTCGCCGTAGGAGGCTCCGACGAGCTCAAGAGCCGGTGGCTGCCCCAGGTGGCCCGGCTCGACGCGATTGCCGGTCTGGCGCTGACCGAGCCGGACGTCGGCTCGGACCTGCGGGGGGTGACCACGACGATCCAGGCCGTTCCCGGCGGAGTGCGCGTGCACGGGCGGAAGTCGTTCATCACCAACGGCGGCGCCGCCGACTTCTACTGCGTGCTCGGAAAGGAGGACGAGGGCTACTCGATGATCCTCGTTCCCGCTGACGCACCCGGCCTGACGATCACGCGGGGCGACGACCTGATCGCACCTCACATCCTCGGTGAGCTCGACTTCGACGACGTCGTGGTGCCCGAGGGCAACCGGCTCGGCGTACCGGGCAAGGCGTTCTCGCTCATGCTGCAGACCCTCGCGGTCTTCCGGGTGACGGTTGCGGGTTCCGCGGTGGGCCTCGCCCAGGCCGCACTCGACGAGGCGCTGCGGCACGCGAAGACGCGGGAGCAGTTCGGCCGGCCGCTGATCGACCTTGGTGCCGTCTCACAGAGCGTGGCCCTGTCCTGGACCGAGGTGGAGTCGGCCCGGGCGATCACCTATCGGGCGGCGGCACTGGCCCAGTCCGACCCGCTCGCCCACCTCGACTACTCGTCGATCGCCAAGGTCAGCGCCACCGAGGCGGCCGGCCGCGTGGTCGACCGCTCAGTGCAGATCATGGGCCGGTTCGGTCTGGTACGCGGCTCGAAGATCGAACGTCTGTATCGCAACGCCCGTCCGCTGCGGGTCTACGAGGGTGCCACCGAGGTGCTGCTCGACTCGCTCGCGCGCCGGTTGTCGAAGGGAGTCTCCTGATGGACCTCGGACTGCGTGACAGCGTCGTCCTCGTCACCGGTGCCAGCCGGGGGCTCGGAGCGGCGATCTCCATCCAGCTCGCGGCCGAGGGCGCATACGTCGTGGCCGCCGCCCGCTCCAAGGACAGCCTCAGCGACCTGGCGGCCAGGGGTGAGGGCCGCATCTCGATCATCGAGGCGGACATGCGCGACGAGACTTCCGTCGTCGGCCTCGTCGACGAGGTCATCGCGCGGCACGGCCGGATCGACGGGCTGATCAACAACGCCGGGGTCGCGCCCGCCGGGAAGTTCGTGGACCAGGACCCGCAGATCTGGAAGGACACGATGACGGTCAACGTCATCGCGCCGATGCTGCTCGCCCAGGCCGCCGGTCGGCACATGATCGCGCAAGGTGACGGCCGGATTCTCAACGTGGCCTCGACGACGGGTGTGCGCGGCAAACCGTACCTGGTCGGCTACTCCACCTCGAAGGGCGCGATGATCCGGATGACCGAGGCGCTTGCCGCCGAGTGGGCCCCGAAGAACGTGCGGGTCAACGCGATCGCTCCCGGCGCGTTCCAGACCGACGCCCAGAAGGCCGTGCTCGAGTCCCCCGAACTGCTCCGGCGGCGGGTCGCGAAGATTCCCGCGGGCCGGATGGCGGACCCCTCCGAACTCGTCCCCCTCGCCTGCCTGCTCGTTTCGCCCCTCTCCTCGTTCACCACAGGTGCGATCTTCGTGGTCGACGGTGGCGAGTCCGGCAAGCTGTGAGGGTATCCCCATGATCATTGACGCTCATACGCACGTCTGGCCCGACAAGATCGCCGGGATCGCACTGGGAAGCAACCGGGTCCCGGGTCTTGAGCCCCGCGGTGACGGAACGGTCGGCGGCTTGACCCGCCAGATGGAGTCGACCGGCGTGGACATCAGCTGCTGCCTCGGGATCGCCAACGAGGCCCGGCACGTGGACAAGGTCAACGCGTTTGTGGCCGGGCTGATGTCGGAGAAGCGCATCGGCTTCGGCACGGTGCATGTGGACCTGCCGGTCGAGGAGAATATGGCGAGCCTGCAGCGGCATGGTGTGAAGGCGGTGAAGCTGCACCCGCTGTTCCAGAACTTCGCGCTCGACGACAAACGGCTCTGGCTGATCCTCGAGGCCTTCGGCGGCGACATCGCCGTGATCACCCATGTCGGCGAGGGCGGCGACGCGCGCACCAACAGCCTGTCGAGCCCGAAGATGATCGCGGACATCGCCAGGCAGTTCCCGGATCTGCGGCTGATGGCCTGTCACTTCGGCGGTTACAAGATCCTCGACGATGCCGAGGAGATGCTCTCCGGCGCGGACGTCGTGCTGGAGACATCCTGGCCGCCGAGCCTCGCGACCCTGCGACCGGATCGGGTACGCCGGCTCATCCGGAACCACGGCGCGGAGCGGATCGTGTTCGGCTCCGACTGGCCGATGACCGACCCCGGGGCGGAGATCGCCGCCATCGAGGCGCTCGGGCTCACCGACGACGAGAGCAAGTCGGTGCTGGGCGGGACGATCGCGCGGGTCCTCGGCGTCGATTCGCCGTGGGCGCGCTAACCTTGAGTTCCATGAGAAAGGGCCGGGATGGTCATCCCGGCC
>NZ_JBEXUE010000657.1:0-4555 GCF_040614275.1 Streptosporangium sp. NPDC006013 | reverse complement strand
TCGCCGGTGACGTCGTTCGCCGCCGGCGACGGGGTCGCGGCGGTGTGGGACGGGCCCGAGCGGGCGGTCGACTCGGGGGCCGCGGCCAGAGTTCTGGTGCGAATGCCGTTGACATCCCACTTCTTGGTTTTGCCAGGCTTGCTGGGCTTACCGGATTTGCCAGAGTGGTAGGGCTCGGTGGGGCCGGGGGCAGGCCGCTTGCGGTCGTCGCCGGGTGCCGCGTGCGCGGCCGGGGCGACGGTGAGGATCGCGAGGGCGAGGGTCGCGGCGACCGCGGTCGCGCGAATCGACGTCGTCATCAGAGTTCAATCCTTCGTCCGGCACGGTACCTACGTCCGTTCGCAATGATCCACTTCAACCCGGGCAGGGGTGGTGTCTCGATCACCACGCGCCCCGGTTTGTGGTGCCAGTCGCCGTGGTAGTCCACCTTGAGGGTGTCGTCGTGCTGGCCCTCCACCTTGAAACGCAGCGTGACCGGGCCGAACTTGGTGGGGATCTTTTCGAAGCGGGTCTGCTTCTTGTCCGACAGCCACTCCAGCGGGCAGAGCCGCAGCAGTTGCAGCTGGTTCCGGACAAGGCTGTCGTCGATGACCGAGTGAATGAGCGACCAGGTGATGATGGGGTGCGAGAAAAGGTTGCCGTAGATCGCGTTGCGGTGCTCGCTGGAGACGTAGGTGTCCTGGGAGAGGCCCCCGGTGAGCAGGCCGTACAACCCTTCGAGGAAGTGCGCCCGATCCCCCAGCTGCCAGGTGTGGAACATGTTCCAGCTGTAGCAGGGCTCGGCCGAGGACTGCTCGTGGTCGAGGATGGCGCGGTCGAGCGCGTTGTGGTGCACCGGGTCGAACAGCTTGGTGTTGGGGCCCACCCGGAAGAACTCGACGAACGACTTCATCATCGGGTCGGAGGCCGGCATCAGCCCGGCCCACACCGACATCAGCGCGCCGGTGTCGAGCATGGTGAAGGCGTCCCAGACCCCCTCGCCCGCGAACTGGGGCCGGAAGACCGGCCACTGCCTGCCCTTGTCGTCGGTCCATTTCGCCGACCGGCCGGCGAGGTCGCTGACGGCCTGGACGAACGTCGCGCGGAAGGTGTCGGCGAAGGTGGCGAACTCGCCGGCGCGGGGGTGCTTGATCCGCTGCAGGAATTCGACGGCGGAGGCGAGTCCCTTGTAGGTGAAGCACTGGCTGATGAAGCCCTGGGTCTCGACGCCTTCGTCGGTGGAGTAGCCGGGGGGCATCAGGCCCTTGACGCCGCCGTGGTTGGTGAGCGCGCAGGCCTGGACGATGTATTCGCAGGCTTTGACGATGACGTCGGTCCACTTGGTGATGAACGCCGGACGGTCGGTCAGCAGCGCGTGCACCGACAGGATCTCCAGGATCGCGCCGTGGTCGCTGATCCAGTCGACGGCCTGCAACGTCTTGGGGGTCGACAGGTACCCCGGGTACGATCCGCCGGCGAAGACCGCACCGGGCGGGGTCCGCGTCCCCTGGGTGGCCTTGTAGATCTCGATGTGGTTCTCGACGACGTCGTGATAACCGAGCCGGTCCATGAACATGTGGCTGACCATGGAGGTCGGCGTGCTCCACAGCACGTCGTAGGCGTATGAGCCGGACAGGAAGGTGAACAGCCCGGTGTCGGGGCTCTTCTCCGCGACCACCTGAGCGAGCTGCGGACCACGGCGCATGACCTGGTTGATGTAGTTTTCCGGGGTTTCGATCACGGCGATCGTCGGCGCGCTCTCCTTCCAGAACGCCTGGCATTTGGCGAGTGCCCCGTCGCGGCCGAGCGCGGCCTCGGCCTTGGCGTCGGCGAGCGGCTGCGGGATCATCGGGATGAGCACGTCGACGTAGGCCCCGACGGTCGCCGGGAGGCCGAGCCTCAGGTCGTAGACACCCTTGACCTTGGCGTTCTCGGTCATGGCGATCGAGCCCTTGTCGGCGGTGGTCACCATGACCTTGACGTTGCCCTCGGAGTCGGTGATGGGCACCGTGATGGGCTTGCCGGTCGGGTTCCACACCCGCCCCATCGTCAGGCCGGTGAGGATCGGCGCCGTCTCGGGGAAGACGGTGAGCGGCACGCCGTCCTCGTCCTGGTACGGCCCCGCGGGCTTCATGTACGACCCGCTGAGCCAGAGCTGGAACACGAAGTCCTTGACCGCGCTGACCGGGTCGACGTGGACGACCTCGAAGCGGGTCCAGGAGTACATCGGCTCGGTCGCCGTCTGGACGGTCTGCTCGCCCGGGACGTGCGCGAACACCGACTGCTTGATGACCAGGCCCTCCTGGCGGCGGTGCTCGGTCCACAGGACGGGGGCGTCGCTGTCCTCCTCCCAGCCCTGCTGCCCGTAGCCGAGGTCGTCGTCCCAGACCTCGCGCACGGTCGACGGGAAGTCGCGGAAGCCGCCGCCGCGCATGGGCATGACGACGGTCGTCTGAAAGTTCTTACCGTGCCAGGGCTGGGTGTTGGGCTTGGCCGCCAAGACCCAGCTGGGGTCGCAGATGAGCGCGCCGTTGTAGACGACGTTGAACCGGAAGAGGTGGCCCTTCCAGCCGATGGGCGTCCACACGTTGCGCTGCGGGAGCCACCAGTGCTTGGAGCGCTCGATGTTGGGTTCGGGATCGGACGCCGCCAGTGGCGTCGGCACGAATGTGTCGGCGTACGCGCTCGACTGCCCGGCCAGGGGGGTGGTGGCGGCCAGCGCTCCGCCGGCGACGGCTCCACCGGTCATCAGGAGCATGCGGCGCCTGGATGGTTCTTTCACTTGGACAGCCTCCTCGAACAGCACTCGCACAGCGTCGGTGCCGGACGTGACGACAGAGGGGGAAGGATTTTTCGATATTCCGAAGACATATTCGGAGTATCGATAATTGGAAACTGTGACACCGGCATCCGGGAAAGGCAAGGGGGTGCATCACGGGAAGTGGCAATTCGCCCGTGATGGGATTTGTCAGACGAACGGCATGAAACTCGCACTTGGCGGTGTCAGGATCCGGCGGCACTCCCCGGCGGGCTTGAGGCGCGCCACGCCGCCGGAGTCCGGGCTCGCCCGTGCTGTGGGCCCGCCTGCCCGCGACCGCCGGACGCCACGGCGTGCTTTACGCCGTGGCGCCCCCTCACCGGACCGCCGTGCCGTCCGGCAGGTCGAGCATGGACAGCTCCGCACGAGTCGGCGCTCCCTCCCAGTCGCCGTGGGCGGCGACCGCGAAGGCTCCCGTGGTGATCGCCCGCGCCAACCGGCCGGCCGGCGGCAGGCCGTCCAGCAGCCCGGAGAGGTACCCGGCGACGAAGGCGTCACCGGCGCCGATCACATCGACGGCGGTGACGGGCCTGGCCGGAAGGGTGAGCGTCTGGTCGGTGGTGAACACCGTGGCGCCGGCCGGCCCGCGCTTGACGACGACCTCGGCCACTCCCCCGGCGAGCAGCGTCCGCACCCTGCTCGCCTCGTCGTCGCCGGCCGTGGCGAGCGTGAGCTCGTCGTCGGAGGCGATGACGATGTCGGCCTCGGCGGCCAGTTCGGTCAGCACCTGGCGGGCCAGGGTCTCGGACCAGAGCCGGTTGCGGTGGTTGACGTCCAGGCAGACTCTCGCACCGGCGGCCCTGGCCAGGCGCACCGCGGCGCGCACGGCCCGCTCCGGGCCCTCACCGAGGGCCGGGGTCACCCCGGTGATGTGCAGGATTCGCGGTGGAGCCGGGATCGCCGCGAACGCCTCCGCCACGTCGGAGACGGAGAGCCTCGCACCGGCCGAGCCGTGCCGGTGGTAGTCCACCCGCGTCAGCCCGGCGACGCGCTGCTCGAAGACCACGATGCCGGTCTGCGCCGGGTCGGTCCTGATCGCGTCAATGCCGACCCCCTCGGCGCGCAGGGTGCGCCGTACGAGTTCCCCGAGCTGGTCGGGCCCGACGGCGCCGACGAACACGACGTCGTGCCCGAGCCGGGTCAGGCCGATGGCGACGTTGGCCTCGGCGCCGGCGACGCTGATGCGGGCGATTCCCCCGAGCCGGACCTGTCCGTCGGCCCGCAGGCAGGCCATGACCTCGCCGAGTGTCAGGACGTCAGGCATCTCGCCGTACCAGCCCCTCGTTCCACGCCGCGGCGAAGGCGCCTGCGCGTTCGGTCATCGTCCCCCAGCGGCGGTCCGCAACGAGGTCCGCCGAGACGAGCGCGCCGCCGATACCGACGCCGACACACCCCATCCGGGCATAGGGGACGAGGTCTTCCAGTCTCACCCCGCCGGTCGGCAGCAGGGGAACGTCGTCGAGCGGTTCGCGCACGGCCCGCAGGTAGCCGACGCCACCGAGGGCGGAGACGGGGAAGACCTTGACCGCGGCGGCGCCGTGCCGCCGGGCCAGGTCGATCTCGGTCGGGGTGAGCGCGCCGCACGCCACCGGTATGCCGGCGGCGTGGGCGACGGCCAGAACGTCCGGCATGGTGGTGGGGGTGACCAGGAAGCGGGCGCCCGCGGCGATCGCGGCGTCGGCGTCGCAGGCGGTGCGCACGGTTCCGGCCCCGACGAGAATGTCGGGGTGCGTGTTCCAGCGGCGGATGGCGGCGAGG
>NZ_JBEXUE010000656.1:0-4572 GCF_040614275.1 Streptosporangium sp. NPDC006013 | reverse complement strand
GAGATCCACGCCCTGCCCAGCCCCAACCAGCTCATCCCCCAGCTCGAAGAACTCACCGCCAAACACCGCTGACGCCCGACCAGGAGACACCACCATGCGCATCCTGTTCACCACATATCCAGAACGGACGCACTTCCTGCTGCTGGCCCCGCTGGCCTGGGCGTTGCGTACCGCCGGCCACGAGGTGCGCGTCGCGGTCCAGCCCAAGTTCGCCGACGTCGTCACCCAGGCCGGCCTGACCGCCGTGCCCATCGGCACCGACCGCGACCTGTGGCAGTACCTCGGCCGCCTCAAGGAGATGGCCCACGCCAAGAAGGAGTGGACGGAGGAGTGGACCGGCAGCAAGGAGGTGGGCTGGCCCACCCCGTACGCGGCGGCGGAGTGGGAGCCCGAGGACGTCGACTGGGACTACCTCCGCAACGGCTACGAGCTGCAGATCGGCCAGTGGCACAAGCAGAGCAACGTCCCCATGATCAGCAGCCTGGTGGAGTTCGCCCAGAGCTGGCAGCCCGACCTGGTCGTCTGGGAACCCACCACCTACGCCGGCGCGATCGCCGCCAAGGCCTGCGGTGCCGCGCACGCCCGCCTGCTCATCGGCGCGGACGTCTACGGCATCACCCGCGACCACTTCCTGCGGCTCACGGCCGAACGCCCGAAGGACGACCGCGCCGACCCGATGGCCGACTGGCTCGGCTCCTACGCCCGCAAGTACGGGTTCGAGTTCTCCGAGGAGCTCATCACCGGCCAGTTCACCATCGACATGCTGCCGCCCTCGCTGCGGATGCGGGCGAACCTGAACTACCTCCCGCTGCGGTACACCCCCTACGGCGGCCCGGCGGTCGTGCCGAAGTGGCTGTCCACCCCGCCCGAGCGGACCAGGGTCGCCATCACCATGGGTCTCACCGTCACCGACCGCGCCGTCGGCTACCCGGTCGACGTGCAGGACCTCTTCGACGCCCTGGGTGATCTCGACATCGAGATCGTCGCCACCATCGTGGAGGAGGAGCAGAAGAAGCTCGCCAGGATCCCGGACAACATCCGCCCGGTGCCCTACGTGCCGCTCCAGGCGCTGCTCGCCTCCTGCTCCGCCGTCATCCACCACGCCGGGGTGGGCACCCTCGCCACCACGGCCCTGCAGGGGCTGCCCCAGCTGTCGCTGCCGTGGGACGTCGACCAGCCCGCGCTGGCCGAACGTCTGGCCGCGCAGGGCGCCGGCCTGGCCGTGCACGCCGCCAAGGCGACGGGCGCGGCCGTCCGCGAGAACCTGCTGCGGCTGTTGAACGAGCCGTCCTTCGTGCAGGGCGCCGCCAGGTTGCGCGAGGAGTTCCTCGCCATGCCGACGCCCAACGAGCTCGTCCCCCGGCTGGAGGAGCTCGTCGCCGAACACCGCGGCGACGGGTGAGACCGATGCGCGTCCTGTTCACCACCTACCCGGAGAAGACGCACTTCTTGGCCATGGCCCCGCTGGCCTGGGCACTGCGCACCGCCGGCCACGAGGTGGTCTTCGCCGCCCAGCCCGTCTTCACGGACGTGATCACCCAGGCGGGCCTGACCGCCGTACCGGTCGGCGGGGAGCGGCACCTGTGGCAGCTCATGAGCCGGCACATGCACTGGCTCCCGGCGGGGGTCGGCGGACTGCCGGTCCCCTACGACGCGGCCGAGTGGCATCCGGGCGACGTCACCTGGAGCTACCTGAAGGACGGATACGAGCTCCAGGTCAGCCGCTGGCACAAGATGAGCAACGTCCCGATCGTCGCGGACCTGGTGGAGTTCGCCCGGTCCTGGCGGCCCGACCTGGTCATCTGGGAACCCACCACCTACGCCGGCGCGATCGCCGCCGAGGCCTGCGGCGCCGCCCATGCCCGCCTGCTGTTCAGCGTGGACAGCCTCGCCGTGACCCGTGCCCACCACCTGCGGCTCATGGAACGGCAGCCCGCCGGGGACCGGGCCGACCCGCTCGCCGACTGGCTCGGCGGCTACGCCCGCAAGTACGGCTTCGAGTTCTCCGAGGAGCTCGTCACCGGCCAGTTCACGATCAGCCTCCTGCCTCGCTCGCTGCGGCTGGAGGCCGACCTGCGATACGTCCCGATGCGATACGTGCCCTACAGCGGCGCGGCGGTCGTCCCTTCGTGGCTGCGGGAGCCTCCGGGGCGCCCCAGGGTCGCGCTGACGATGGGGCTCAGCACCGCCGACCACGGGGCGGGGTACGTGGTCGACCTGCCGGACGTGCTGGACGCGCTGGCCGACATGGACATCGAGCTTGTCGCGACCGTCTCCGAGGCCGCGCGGGACAGGCTCACCTCGATCCCGGACAACGCCCGGCTCGTGCCGTTCGTACCGCTGGACCCTCTGGCGGCCACCTGTTCGGCGGTGATCCACCACGCCGGTTTCGGCACCCTCGCCACCACCGCGCTGCACGCGGTCCCGCACCTGGTCATCCCGTGGGACGGCGACGGCCCGGCGCTGGGGCGCCGGATCGCGGCGCAGGGGGCCGGGCTTGCCCTGCACACCATGCAGGCCACCGGTGTGACCATCCGGGACCGCCTGCTGCGGCTGCTGAACGAGCCTCGGTTCCGGCACGGGGCCGCCCGGCTGCGCGAGGAGATGCTGGCCATGCCGGCGCCGAACGAGCTGGCCGGCGACCTTGAGGAGCTGGCCGCGGCACACCGGCACGCGCCACTCGCCGGGTCCGCGATCGGTAGGGGGTGAGAGCCATGCGTGTACTGTTCGTCGCCAATCCGGAGAAGGCGCATCTACTGGCCATGGTCCCGCTGGCCTGGGCACTGCGCACCGCGGGCCACGAGGTCCGGGTCGCCAGCCAGCCGAAGTTCGCCGACCTGATCACCCAGGCCGGGCTGACCGCCGTGCCCGTCGGCCGGGACGCCAACCTGTGGCAGTTACTGGCCCGCGACCACCGGATCCCCGACTGGACCTGGGACCCCGCGTACGGCCTGCCCGTGCCGTACGACGTCGTGGACGATCCGGCCAGGGGCACCTGGCGGCACCTGGCCGACGGGTACGCCGAGGCTCTGCGCACCTGGCACCGGCCCGGCAGCCTGCCGATGATCGCGGGCCTGGTCGACTTCGCCCGGCACTGGAAGCCCGACCTGGTCATCTGGGAACCCCTGGCCTACGCCGGGCCGATCGCCGCCAAGGCCTGCGGCGCCGCCCATGCCCGCCTGCTGTGGAGCCTGGACGTCTTCGGCATCGCCCGCGACCACTTCCTGCGGCTCAAGGCCGAACAGCCCGCCGAGGAACGCGCCGACCCCCTGGCCGACTGGCTCGGCGCCTACGGCCGCAAGCACGGGTTCGACTTCACCGAGGACATGACCACCGGCCACTTCACCATCGACCAGATCCCCTCCTCGCTCAGCGTGCGAGCGGACCTGTCCTATCTTCCGATGCGGTTCGTCGCCTACGGCGGTCCCGCCGCCGTACCGAAGTGGCTGTGGACCGCGCCCGAGCGTCCCCGGGTCGCCCTGACGATGGGGCTCAGCCTGACCGACCACAAGGCGGGTTACGCGGTCAGCGTGCAGGACGTCCTCGACTCCCTCGCCGACCTCGACATCGAACTCGTCGCCACGGTCCCCGAGAGCGAGCGGCACAGGCTCAGCCGCGTCCCCGACAACGCGCGGCTCGTGCCGTACGCGCCGCTGCACGCCCTCGCGCCCACCTGCTCGGCGGTCATCAACCACGCGGGGTTCGGCACCTTCCTCACCACCGCGCTCTACGGAATCCCGCAACTCGCCCTGCCGTGGGACTTCGACGGGCCCGCCTTCGCCCGGCAGGCCGCCGAACAGGGCGCCACCCTGGTGATCCGAGCCGACCAGGCGACCGGTCAGGCCGTCCGCCAGAGCGTCCTGCGGCTGCTCGACGAACCCGCCTTCCGGCACCGGGCCGCCGACCTGCGCGACGAGATCCACGCCCTGCCCAGCCCCAACCAGCTCGTCCCCCAGCTCGAAGAACTCACCGCCAAACACCGCTGACGCAGGACCGGGAGACATCACCACCATGCGCATCCTGTTCGCCGTCAACCCGGGAACGAGCACGTTCCTTCCACTGGTCCCACTGGCCTGGGCACTGCGCACCGCGGGCCACGAGGTCCGGGTCGCCAGCCAGCCGAAGTTCGCCGACATGATCACCCAGGCCGGGCTGACCGCCGTGCCCGTCGGCCGGGACCTCGACATCATCAAGCTCTTCAAGATCTACGGCGTGACCGAGGAGGAGCTGGAGAAGGCCAGGGTCGGGCTGTCCCCGCCCTACGACGTCGCGGACGACCCGGCGAAGGCCACGTGGCGTCACCTGCTGGACGGATACCTCGAAATCGTCGAGGGGTACAAGGCGGAGAACGCGCCGATGATCGCGGGCCTGGTCGACTTCGCCCGGCACTGGAAGCCCGACCTGGTCATCTGGGAGCCCTTCACCTACTCCGGGCCGATCGCGGCCAAGGCCTGCGGCGCCGCCCACGCCCGCCTGCTGTGGTGCCTGGACGTCTTCGGCATCGCCCGCGACCACTTCCTGCGGCTCAAGGCCGAACAGCCCGCCGAGGAACGCGCCGACCCCCTGGCCGAC
>NZ_JBEXUE010000655.1:0-4574 GCF_040614275.1 Streptosporangium sp. NPDC006013 | reverse complement strand
GGCACCGGCCGGCCGGTGCCTCGCGGGGCTAGGCCCGGCCGACGGCCAGCGCGATGATCATCGCCAGCCGCTTCTCCGGTAGTTCGAGCTGGAGGTTCGTGATCTCGGCCATCTTCCGCAGCCGGTAACGGACGGTGTTCGGGTGGACACTGAGGCGGCCGGCGGCGACGGCCAGATCGCCCTGAGCCTCCAGCCACGCGCGCAACGTCGCGATGTACTGGGTGCCGTGCTCGGAGTCATGCCGGGTCAGCTCGGCGACCGGCCCGCGGGCGGGGGTACGCCCCGCCGAGGCGGCGGACCGGAGGCGTTGCAGCAGGATCTCGTCCCACGCCTCGTCGTAGACGACCGCCGGGGCGCCGGCGGGCCGCACCGCCCGGAGGGCGAGGCTCTCGTCGGCCTCCTGCCTGCTCGCGGCCAGCTGGGTGGGCCCCGCCGGGCCGCCGACACCGGCGAGCACGGTGACCCGCCGCGGCAGCACGTTCGCGATCGCGGTGAGCCAGTCCAGGGCGGGCGTGGCGTCGTTGTCGCAGGGCAGCACCGTGTACAGGGTGTTGCCGAACAGTGCGCTCCGTCCCGGCCGCGACCAGCCAAAACCGGTGGTCGCGCGTTCGAAGGCCAGCAGGATCGCGGCATGCCGCTCCTCGGCGATGTGCGCCTGGAGCGCGATCACCCGGAACCGCTCCCGGGGCAGGCCGAGCCTGCTGATCACCGCGGCCGCGTCGGCGGTTCCCTCCAGCAGCTGGATGACGAGATCGGACTCCACCTGACGCTCCAGGTCCGCGCTGACCCGGGAACGCAGCAGGTGCAGCGCGACCGCCCGCGCCCCGTCCTCCAGGATGGTCCGGCGGGTGTCGGACAGCGGGCTCTCGCACTCGACCCAGATCGATCCCAGCAGCTCGCGCCCCGCCCGCACCGCGACCACCATGCGGCCTCTGAGGCCGTGTGCCGGTGAGGGGTCGACGAACAGCGGCTCGTCGGAGGTCGCCAGATGGGCGAAGACGCCCTCCCGCTCGAACAGCCGGCGCATGGCGTCCGGCACCCGCCTGCCCAGGATCGTCTCCAGCCGTGCCGGATCGGCGGTCTGCTGCGAGCCGGAGTAGGCCAGGACCCGCGACATCTGGTCCTCGATCGTCACCGCGTAGCCGAGTTCGGTCGCGAGCGTGTCCGCGAAGGCCAGCAGATCGTTCGGCCCCCGCCCGGCCTGGCTGCCTTCGAGCACCAGGCCGTACACCACGCCGAGGAGCTGGCTCCAGGACACCGCCGGTTCGACGAGCAGCACGGCGATCCCACCGGCACGAGCCTGTTCCAGCGCGCTCTCGTCGAGGGGAGGGTTCCCGTGCACCAGCACCGTGACGGCCCGTGCCGCCTGTGCCAGGCGTACGGCGTCGGACGCCGACTCCACGCCCACCGCCAGGAACACGTCACCGGTCGCGGGGCGGGTGTCGGTCGGATCATGCACCACCACGCTGCGCAGCTCGACGTCCCGCGACGCCGGAGCGCAGCACAGCCGGGCCCCGTAGCCACCGAGAACGTTCACCAACCGGTCCAGCTTCAACATCTACGCGACCTCTGCGTGCCCTCTGTGTGCCCTCTGCGCTGCCCGCCTGCCGGCGGGTTTGCGGCATGAACACCGTTCTAGCAGATCAGCGGTACGGCGATCCGCCGGGAACCGCCGAGGACCTGTGCCGCCTGGACCGAGGTGAAATTTTCACCGGGCGGTGGGTGGGCCGGGGCGAGTCCGTCCAGGTAGCCCGGTGAATGTCGGGACGGCAGGCCGGTGAGGAGGTGGAGTTCCCTTGGCCCCCGGGAAGCCGCATTCTATGGTGCGAGATGTGGGAGCGCTCCCACAATGGCCTGTGCAAGCCGTGCCGCCGGTTCGTCGGCCATCGCGCCGCCCTGCACCGTCCGACCCGCTTTTCCGGAAGAACTCCCCGAAGGGGCCTGATGTGCGCACCTCCCTCCTGACCGACCGGCCGGGCCGGCCGGGCCGCCGTCTCCGCGTCGGGCTCGCCGCGCTGCTGCTGGCGGCCGGGATATCCGTCCCGGCGACGGCGACGGCGACGGCGGCCGTGAATCCCTACCAGGATCCCGGCCTGCCGGTGGCGACCAGGGTCGCCGACCTCCTCTCGCGGATGACGCTGGATGAGAAGATCGGCCAGATGACCCAGGCGGAACGCGGCTCGGTCGGCAACTCCGACGTCACCACCTACCGGCTCGGCTCGGTGCTGTCCGGCGGCGGTTCGGCGCCCTCGCCCAACAACGCCACCTCCTGGGCGAACATGTACGACGGCTACCAGAACGCCGCCCTCGCGACGCCGCTGGGCATCCCCATGATCTACGGCGTGGACGCGGTGCACGGCCACAACAACGTGGTCGGCGCGACGATCTTCCCGCACAACATCGGGCTCGGCGCCACCCGGGATCCCGCCCTGGTGCAGCAGATCGGCCGGGCGGTCGCCGAGGAGGTCACCGGGACGGGCGTCGACTGGAACTTCGCCCCCTGCGTGTGCGTGGCGCGCAACGACCGGTGGGGCCGCACCTACGAGTCCTTCGGGGAACTGCCGGAGATCCCTTCGTCGATGACGAGCTTCATCACGGGCACGCAGGGCGCGGCGCTGAACGGGCCGGCCTCGGTGCTGGCCACCGCCAAGCACTATGTCGGCGACGGAGGTACCGTGAACGGCGTCGACCAGGGCGACACGCAGCTGACCGAGACCGAGCTGCGGGCGGTCCACCTGCCGCCGTTCAGGGCCGCGGTGGACCGCGGGGTGGGTTCGGTGATGGTCTCGTTCAGCAGCTGGAACGGCAGCAGGCTGCACGGGAACCAGTATCTGGTCACCTCGGTGCTCAAGGGCGAGCTGGGCTTCACCGGCTTCGTCGTCTCCGACTGGAACGGCGTCGACCAGATCGACGGCGCCCTCGGGCTCTCCGCCGTCGACGTGCGAACCGCGATCAACGCCGGCATCGACATGGTGATGGAGCCCGAGGCCTGGCGGCAGTTCATCGACCTGCTCCGCGCCGAGGTGCAGGCGGGGCGGGTGCCGCTGTCCCGCATCGACGACGCCACGAGGCGCATCCTGACCAAGAAGTTCGAGCTGGGACTCTTCGAGAAGCCACTGGCCGACCGGACCTACACCTCGACCGTGGGCAGCGGCGCGCATCGCGCCCTGGCCCGCCAGGCGGTGGCGAGGTCGCAGGTGGTGCTGAAGAACGGCGGGAACGTCCTGCCGCTGGCCACCGGCGGCGGCAAGATCTTCGTCGCGGGCAGGAGCGCCGACAACATCGGCTACCAGAGCGGCGGCTGGACGATCTCCTGGCAGGGCTCGTCGGGGAACATCACTCCCGGCACCACCATCCTGCAGGGGATCCGCAACACCGTCGGATCCTCCACGACGGTGACCTACAACCAGACCGGCAGCGGCATCGACTCCTCCTACCGGGCGGCGATCGCGGTGGTGGGCGAGACCCCGTACGCGGAAGGTCAGGGAGACCGCACCGGAGCCATGGGGCTGGACAGCGCGGACCTGAACACCATCAACACGCTGCGCGCCTCCGGTGTGCCGGTGATCGTGGTCCTGGTCTCCGGACGCCCGCTGGACATCTCCTCCCAGCTCTCCGGGTGGAACGCGCTGGTGGCCTCCTGGCTGCCCGGCACCGAGGGGCAGGGCGTCGCCGACGTGCTCTTCGGCCTCACCCAGCCCACCGGCAGGCTCCCGGTGACCTGGATGAACGGCGCCGGCCAGCAGCCGATCAACGACGGGGACGGCAAGACCCCGCTCTTCCCTTACGGCTACGGGCTGACCTACGAGTCAGCCGCGGACACCAGCCCGCCGACGGCGCCGGGCACCCCGACGGTGTCGAACGTGACCTCGTCGTCGGTGAACCTGTCGTGGACGGCGTCCGGCGACAACGTCGGCGTGACGGGCTACGACGTGGTGCGGGTGCAGGGCACGACCGAGACCACGGTGGCGACGCCGACGACCAACTCGGCAGCCGTCACCGGGCTGTCGGCGAGCACCGCCTACACGTTCGCGGTGTACGCGCGTGACGCGGCGGGCAACCGCTCGGCCCGCTCGGCCGCGGTGACCGCGACCACGGGCGGCGGTGGCGGTGAGGGCGGCACCTGCAAGGTCACCTACACGGTCAACGACTGGGGAGGTGGCTTCAGCGCAAACCTGACCATCGCCAACACCGGCACCTCGGCCGTCAACGGCTGGACGCTGCGGTTCACCTTCCCCGGCGACCAGAAGGTCACCCTGCCCGCCTGGTCGGCGACCTGGTCGCAGTCGGGCGCCGCCGTCGCCGCGACGAACCTGTCGTGGAACGCGAGCATCGCGCCCGGCGCCTCGACCGGCATCGGGTTCAACGGCACCTACACCGGCGCCAACCCCAGGCCGACCGAGTTCACCCTGAACGGCACACCCTGCACGGTGGGCTGACCCGCACCTCACCGCGGCCGACCGGCGGATCCACGCAGCCGAATGCGTGGCGCCCCGCTCCCTGCGTTCGATTCTTCTCCCGCTGATCGCCGCCGTCGCCCTCCTCGCCGTACCCGCCGCGAACGTGATGGACAG
>NZ_JBEXUE010000654.1:0-4575 GCF_040614275.1 Streptosporangium sp. NPDC006013 | reverse complement strand
GGCGGCACGCAGCCACACGACGTGCTGCCCGCCAACGCCATCGGCTACGTACGCCTTGACCTCGGCCCCGCCCGCGTCGTGGTACCGGTTGAGGCTCGGCTCCGTCCCGCCCGGCGTGTCGAAGGCCACCGGAAGGGGCCGTCTCAGGCGGAGGATCGCTCGACCAGGTGGGTGTCGAGTATCACCACCGGCTGCTCCAGGTGCTCGCCGTTGATGCGGGCGACGAGGAGGTGGGCCATCTGCCGGCCCATCGACTCGGTGGGCTGGTGCACGCTGGTCAGGGCGGGGGAGGAGTGCGCCCCGGCGGGCGAGTCGTCGAAGCCGATCACCGCGACGTCGCCGGGGATGCTCTTGCCCTCCTCGCGCAGCACCCGCATCGCGCCCAGCGCCATCGGGTCTGAGGCGGTGAAGACGGCGTCCAGGTCGGGGTTCTCGGCGAGCAGCTTGCGCATTTCGGCCATGCCGCTCTCCTCGCTGAAGTCGCCGTACGCCACGATCTCGCTCAGGCCGGTCGCGAGCAGCGCGTCGCGGTAGCCCGCGAGCCGGTCCACGCCCACGCCCATGTCCTGCGTTCCCGCGATGGTGGCGATCCGGCGACGGCCCCTGCCCAGCAGGTACTTGACCGCCTGCCTGGCTCCGGCCCGGTTGTCCACGTCGACGTAGCTGTAGGGGGTGAGGCCGACCGGGCGGCCCCCGATGACCGTCGGCACGCCCATCGCCTCCAGCCTTCCCGGCAGCGGGTCGGCACCGTGCAGGGAGATCAGCAGCACCCCGTCGACGTGCTGTCCCGTCAGATAGTGCTCCAGCCGCTCGTGCTCCTGCTTCGACTGGGCCATCGCGAGGATCAGCTGCAGACCGGTCTCGGACAGTGCGGAACCGATGCCGCGGATGGTTCCCGCGAAGTACGGCTCGTCGAAGACCCGCAGCTCGGACTCCGATACGACCAGTGCCACGGTGTCCGTGCGCCGGGTGACCAGTGCGCGCGCAGCCCGGTTGGGCACGTAGCCCAGTTCCTGGATCGCCTGCAGCACGGCGTCACGGGCCTTCTCGCTCACCTTCGGTGAACCGTTGATGACCCGCGACACCGTGCCTCGGCCGACTCCGGCCAGGGCCGCGACCGCCTCAAGCGTCGGACGACGGTCGCCGTTCATGTGTTTCAGCCCCCCGTGGTGAATTCGCCGACCCCTATTCTGTCGGACCGTTCAGGCCTCCGCGCCTGATGGTCCCGGCATACCAGAGAGCGCTCTCTTTGGGAACTCTAGTTTGCGTCTCATAGTCGACGTGCACCAGTCCGAACCGCTTTCCGTACCCCCACGCCCACTCGAAGTTGTCCATCAGGGACCAGGCGAAGTAGCCCTCCAGCGGGATCCCCGCCTCGATCGCGGTGTGGCAGATGCGCAGGTGGGCGTCGATGTAGCCCAGCCGGTCGCGGTCGTGGACGATGCCGTCGGGTCCCACGACGTCGTCGAAGGCCGCGCCGTTCTCCGAGATGACCAGCGGGACGCGCGGGTACTCGGCGGCCAGCCGCTGCAGGATCTCCAGCAGCCCCGAGTCGTCGATCTCCCAGCCCATGGCCGTCACGGGACGTCCGCCCTCGACGAACGAGACGTGCTCGCTGCCGACCCAAGGTGACCCGGTGTCGGTGGGCGCCGCCGCGGCCGACGCCGCGCCGCCGGGGGTTCCGGAGACGGTGAAGCGGCTGTAGTAGTTGATCAGCAGCTTGTCCAGCGGCGTTGAGATGATCTCCATGTCCCCGTCCTGGACGAGCCCGGCCGGCCGGCCGAGGTCCTCCAGCACGTCGGCCGGGTACTCGCCCTTGAGCAGGGCGTCCAGGAAGAAACGGTTCTGCAGCCCGTCGATGCGGCGGGCGGCGTCCTGGTCGGCCTCGGAGGCGGTCTGCGGCGTGATCGCGTACAGGTTGACGCAGCCGCCGATGACGCTTTCCGGGCGCTGGGCCCGTATCGCCTGCGCGGCCAGGCCGTGCGCGAGCAGCAGGTGGTGGGCGGCGTACACCGCCTTGTCGGGCTCGCGCCGCCCGGGGGCGTGCTCACCCGAGGCGTACCCGAGGAACGCCGAGCACCAGGGCTCGTTGACGGTGCTCCAGTTGCGGACCCGGTCGCCCAGCGCGTCGTGCACGGCCGCCGCGTAGTCGGCGAAGCGCTTCGACGTGTCCCGTGACGGCCAGCCGCCCGCGTCTTCCAGGGGCTGGGGCAGGTCCCAGTGGTAGAGAGTCACCCACGGGTCGACGCCCCGGGAGAGGAGCTCGTCGACCAGGCGGCTGTAGAAGTCGATGCCCTTGAGATTGACGGGGCCGTGTCCCTCGGGCTGGATCCGGGGCCAGGAGATGGAGAACCGGTACGCGCCGAGGCCGAGTTCGGCCATCAGCCGCACGTCGTCCCGGTAGCGGTTGTAGTGGTCGATGGCGACGTCGGCGTGCTCGCCGTTCACCACCCGGCCCGGCTGCTTGACAAAGGTGTCCCAGATGGAGACGCCGCGGCCATCCTCCGAGACGGCGCCTTCGATCTGGTATGCGGAGGTGGCCGCGCCCCAGACGAAACCTGTCGGGAACACCAGATCCGGGGTCTGAATCTGCGTCTCTTGCGTGGTCACGCTTTAACCGCACCTTCCATGAGTCCGCCGACGATCTGACGGCCGAACGCGATGAAAACGACGAACAGGGGGAGAACCGATGCCGCGGTGCCGGTGAACAGCATCACGTAGTCGGTGCCGTGGGCCTGGTTGAGCGCGGCGATCGACGTCTGGACTACCGGGTTGTCCGGGTTCAGCACGATCAACGGCCACATGAACTCGTTCCAGGTCTGCATGAAGACCAGCAGCGCCAGCACCGCCATTCCCGGCCGTAGCGCCGGCAGGATGACGTTCGCGTAGATGCGCATGGTGGAGGCGCCGTCGACGCGGGCCGCCTCGACCAGTTCGTCCGGCACCGCCTGGGTGGCGTACTGGGTCATCATGAAGACCCCGAAGCCGTTGAGCAGGAAGGGCAGGATCACCGCCTTCAGCTGGCCGGTCCAGCCGAGCGTGACCATGAGCTCGTACAGCGGCACGATGCCCATCTGCTGGAGCGGGACCATCATCGTCACCAGGATCAGGCCCAGCAGGATCTTGCCGCCCCGGAAGCGCAGCTTGGCGAAGGCGAAGCCGGCCAGGGTGGAGATGAGCACCACCGAGAAGGTCACGGTGACCGAGACGATGGCCGAGTTCACCAGGCCGGTCATGAAATAGGCGTCCTCGGTGGACAGGAGCCGTGAGATGTTCTCGCCGAGGTGGCCGCCGGGGAGCAGCGGCGGCGGTACGTCGATGGCCTCCTCGTTGGTCCGGGTGGCCATGATGAACATGTAGTAGATAGGGAACGCCGACAGCACCAGCGCGAAGGCCAGGACGACCTTCGTCAGCGGGCCGGCGTCCCAGATGCGGTTCCGTGCGGCCGACGGGCCGGAAGGCCGTCGTGAATGCGCCGGGGGCCGCCTGGACTGGATGGCCGTCACTTGGAACCCCCGATGCGGCGGGTGAAGGAGTAGTTGATGAGCGTCCCGAGGAGGATCAGCGCGAACAGCATCCACGCGGCGGCCGAGGCGTAGCCGAAGTCGAAGTCGCGGAACGCCTCCTTGACGATGAACATGGCCACGGTCTGGTATTGGCCGGTGGTGCCGCCGGCCATCGTCGGGTTGCCTTCGAACATGACCGGCTCGGTGAACAGCGTCAGGCCGCCGATGGTGGAGATGAACACCACGAAGACGATCGTCGGGCGCAGCATCGGGATGGTGATCTGCCAGAACTGCCGCCTGGCCGTGGCACCGTCGATGGCGGCGGCCTCGTAGAGATCCTTGGGGATGGTCTGCATGGCGGCCAGCAGGATGATGGCGTTGTAGCCGGTCCAGCGCCAGTCGATCATGGTGGAGATCGCGATCCACGCGGACCACTTCTCGTTCTGCCAGTTGATCGCGTCGGTTCCGAAGAGGCCCAGGAACCAGTTGATCATGCCGTAGTCACGCCCGTACAGCTGGGTGAAGACGACGGCGACGGCGACGACGGAGGTGATCAGCGGCAGCAGCACGCCGAGGCGGAAGAAGAGCCGTCCCCGGATGCGCTTGTTGAGCGCGTTGGCCAGCACGAGGGCGAGGACGAGCTGCGGGATCGTCGACATGACGAACATGCCGAGAGTGTTGATCACCGCGTTCCAGAAGGCCTCGTCGGTGATCAGCTCGATGTAGTTCTCGAGGCCGACGAAGGACTTGTCCCCGGCGAGCTCCCAGTCGTGCAGCGAGACCCAGAGGGTGTAGCCGAGCGGGAAGACGCCGAAGATCGCGAAGAGGAGGAAGTACGGGGAGACGAGGAAGTAGGGGGTCGCCCGGAGGTCGAACCGGGCCCATCCACCGCCTCGCTGCGGTCCGCCTGCCCCCGCCGACCGGCGGGGGCCGGGCTGTGGAGGGGCGGCAGGGGAGTCGACGTGCAGTGTCATCAACGGAGCCTTTCAGCGGGGCCGTGGCCCTGACACGAAGGGCACGCAGAAGCGAACCGTGCCCACATGGCCTCTTCGGCCTGTAGCAATTGCGG
>NZ_JBEXUE010000653.1:0-4580 GCF_040614275.1 Streptosporangium sp. NPDC006013 | reverse complement strand
ACTGCGGTTCGAAGGACGTCAGGCCGGCCACCGGGCCGCGGGAGAGGCGAACATGACGCTGGACCGCATCACCGGGATCCTCCCGGGCGGCGTCGCGGCGACCCTCTGGGAGCTTTCCTCGATGAACAGATGGAAGACGATCATCGTCGCGCTGGCGGTAATCCTGCCTGCCGGTGTCCTGCCGGCCGCCGCGTCACCCGCGGTGGCCGCCCGATCCACGGCCCCCCTGATAGAGAACGGCGAGACCCAGCCGGTCCACTCGCGCGCCGATGCGCTGACCGAGACCGTGTTCGTCGAGGTCGCCGGGGTCGACAGTGACGCCGACGGGCTCCCCGACCGGGTCGCCGTCGACATCATGCGGCCCAAGGAGACCGACTCCGGGATGAAGGTCCCGGTCATCATGGAGGCCAGCCCCTACTACGCGGGCGGCAACGACGTGCCCAACCACGTCGTCGACCTCGACGGCTCCGACCCCGCGGGCATGGAGTACCGGCGCAACAAGTTCAACGACCTGCACGACGAGATGTTCGGCGACGGCTTCGACGTGACCCGCGCGGTCGCTCCGCCCTTCCGCGGCTACTACGACAACTACTTCGTGCCGCGCGGCTACGCGATCGCGCTGGTGGAGAACCTCGGCTCGGGCCGGGCGACCGGCTGTCCCACCACCGGCCTGGACAACGAGACCGCGGGTCCCAAGGCCGCGATCGACTGGCTCAACGGCCGCGCCCGCGGATTCGACGCGGCCGGCAACGAGGTCAAAGCCGGCTGGTCCACCGGGAACGTCGGCATGATCGGCGTCTCCTACAACGGCACGCTGCCCAACGCCGTCGCCGCGACCGGGGTCAAGGGCCTCAAGGCGATCGTGCCGATCGCGGCCATCTCCTCCTGGTACGACTACTACCGGGCCAACGGCGGGGTGCTGGCCCCCGGCGGCTACCAGGGTGAGGACGCCGACGTGCTCGCCCGCTACGTGCTGACCCGTCAGAACGCCCAGCAGGCCTGCGGCGCGCTGATGGACCGGATAGAGAAGGACCAGGACCGGGTCACCGGCGACTACTCCGACTTCTGGGACCGGCGCAACTACCTCAACGACGTGCGCAAGGTCCGCGCGGCGGTCTTCCTGGTGCACGGCCTCAACGACTGGAACGTCAAGACCAAGCAGGCCGTCCAGTGGTGGGACGCCCTCGCGAAGCGGAACGTGCCCCGCAAGATCTGGCTCCACCAGGGCGCGCACTTCAACCCGTTCTCCTTCGCCGGGCGCAACGCCGAGTGGCTGCGCCAGCTCCACCGCTGGTTCGACTTCCACCTGTACGGCCTGCGCAACGGCATCATGGACGAGCCGCAGGCGGACGTGGAGTCGGGTCCTGGGCAGTGGGCGCAGCACGCCTCGTGGCCGCTGCCGGGCACCCGCGACGTACGGCTCCAGCTGGCCGCCGGGCAGGACGGCCGCAACGGCACCCTGGGCGCCGACCGCCCCCGAGGTCGCGCCGTCGTCGAGTCCTTCGTCGACCAGAGCACCCGCGGTGCCGAGCAGCTCGTCGAGAACACCGAGAGCACCGACCCCAACCGCCTGGCCTACCTGTCGAGTCCGCTGGCCCGCGACGCGCGCCTGTCCGGCACCCCGGAGGTCTCGGTGCGGGCCGCGTTCAAGGGCGGGCGCTCGCCATACCTGACGGCGCTGCTCGTCGACTACGGCACCGACGCCCGCGCCTACGGCGACGTCGCCTACGGTGCCACCCAGGTCTGCTACGGCCAGGGCGTGCCCGGCGACACCGGTTGCGCCCGGCTGGCCGAGCACGTCACGGTGACCGCCCCCTACAAGATCATCACAAGGGGCTGGCTGGACGTCCGTAACCGCGACTCCGTGGCCAGGACCGAACTGCTGCGCGAGGACCGCTTCTACGACTTCCGCTTCGACCTCCAGCCCGGCGACTACGTCGTCAAGGCCGGTCACCGGATCGGCGTCGTGCTCATCTCCGCGGACCGCGACTTCACGCTGCGCCTGCCCCCGGGCACCGCCGTCTCGGTCGACCCCCGCGCCAGCTCGGTCACCCTTCCCCTCGTCGGCGGCCGCTCCGCCCTCTAGGGGCACGACCTCGATCCGGATGAGCGGGCACGTTCCCGGCGTACCTGCTCACCGGATCGGGGAAGCCGTCGCTCCTGGCGGGCCGTCGTGTCCATCGAGCGTCCCGGGTGGGGACGGGGTCGGGGCCCGTCTGAGGGATAACCCTGGCCTGTCCCTGACATCGGCTCGCGGGTCTGCCGCCGGGCCCGGCCAGGGCCTAGCGTTGAGGGCATGGGACGAATTCTTCTGATCGTGGCGGCCGTGGTGATCGCCTTCATCTTGCTGGGCTCGGTTCTGGGCTTCCTGTTCACGCTCCTCAAGTGGGCTCTGATCATCGGCCTGGTGGGCGTGGTGGTCATGTTCGCGAGCAGGCTCTTCCGCTCCTCGAACGTGCGCGACTGACCGACGCCCGGTGAGCCCGGCCGCCGCCCGCCGGCACCCCCGTGTCGCCGGCGGGCGGGCAGACGTCTCCGGTCAGTCCTGGGACACCTGCTTCAGCTGGAGCTCGTCGAGCAGGGCCCGGGTCGCGGCGGTCACCGCGTCCACCGCCCTTTCGAAGGCCTCGGCGTTGCGCGCCGAGGGGGAGCGGAAACCCGACACCTTGCGGACGTACTGGAGCGCGGCGGCTCGTACGTCGTCGTCGGTCACGTCGCTGGCGTAGGGCTCACGGAGGGTCTTGATGCTGCGGCACATGACAGGACGGTACTCCGTCCCGTGGTTCTCCCGGTCCCGCCCCGCCATCCCGGCCGCGGGCCGCACCGTCACCGGGCCGGGCTGAGCCGGGCCGAGTCAGGTCGCCGGCAGACCGTCACGCTCCCGCTGGACCGCGTCGGCGGTCAGCACGGCGTCGAGGAGTCCGGGAAAGAGCGTGTCGAGGTCGTGGCGGCGTAGCGCGTTCATCTTGGCGGTCCCTCGGTAGACCTGGCTGATCACACCCGCCTCGCGCAGCACCCGGAAGTGGTGTGTGGTGGTCGATTTGGTGATCACCAGCTCGATCGCCGAGCAGGGGGCACCCTCACCCTCCCCCAGTCGCCACAGGAAGCGTACGATCCGCAGGCGCATCGGGTCGGACAGCGCGTGCAGCACGCCCTCCAGCCGGATCTCCTGGCAGGCGGGGTGCGCCAGAGCCCTGACGGACGCGGTCGACACGGCGGCTCCCTTCCTGGAGATCGGCTCGATTGTACGAAAGGAATCGTAGTTTGACATCTATCGTAGTACGTCGACTATCGTACTAGAGGGTTGCCGGAGCGTCGCCGGACGCCCCCGGAGAACGCGATCCCCCGAAGAAGGAGTACGGCAGTGAGTGTCCTGTTCGAGCCCGTGACATTGCGGAACCTCACCATCCCCAACCGGATCTGGATGGCCCCGATGTGCCAGTACTCCGCGGCGGTCGAGGGGCCCGACCAGGGGGCGCCGACCGACTGGCACCTGTCCCACCTGGCCGCTCGTGCGGTGGGCGGCGCCGGTCTCATCCTGGCCGAGGCCACCGCCGTCTCGCCGGAGGGCCGCATCAGCCCGGCGGACCTCGGGCTCTGGAACGACCGCCAGCGGGAGGCGTTCACCCGCGTCACCCGCTTTCTGCGGGAACACGGCGCGGTGCCCGGCATCCAGCTCGCGCACGCCGGGCGCAAGGCCTCGGTCCGCCGCACCTGGGAGGGTGGTGGGCCCACCGGCCCAGGCGAGCACGGCTGGCAGCCGATCGCGCCGAGCCCGGTCCCCTTCAACGACGGCCACCCCACCCCCGCGGAGCTGAGCGTCGGTGACATCGACCGGCTGGTGGGCGACTTCGCCGCGGCGGCGCGGCGGGCACTGGCCGCGGGCTTCCAGGTGGCCGAGATCCACGGCGCGCACGGCTACCTCATCGCCGAGTTCCTGTCGCCCTTCAGCAACCGCCGCACCGACGCGTACGGCGGCTCGTACGACAACCGCACCCGGTTCGCGCTCCGGGTCGTCGACGCGGTACGCGAGGTCTGGCCGGACGAGCTTCCCCTGTTCTTCCGCATCTCGGCCACGGACTGGCTGGCCGAGGACCCGCGGGACGACCGTGAGGGCTGGAGCGCCGACGACACGGTCCGTTTCGCCAAGGACCTGCTCGCCCACGGCGTCGACCTGCTCGACGTCTCGACCGGGGGCAACGTCGCCGGCGCGCGCATTCCCACGGGCCCCGGCTACCAGGTGCCGTTCGCGGCGAAGGTGAAGGCCGAGACCGATCTGCCGGTGAGCGCGGTCGGAGAGATCACCCGGCCCCGGCAGGCTGAGGAGATCATCGCCTCCGGTCAGGCCGACGCCGTCATGCTCGGCCGCGAGCTGCTCCGCGACCCGTACTGGCCGAACCACGCCGCCCGCGAGCTCGGCGCAGCCGAAGGCCGCTGGCCCGACCAGTACCATCGCGCGGTCTGAGGCTCCGCCCGCCTTCACCCCGCGGGTCTCTCCCGAAGGAAGGGACGCGCGGATGGGGACGGTCGGGGAAGGATTCAGCGGACCGGCCCGCCAGGGGGCGCACCCCCGGGGGTCG
>NZ_JBEXUE010000652.1:0-4581 GCF_040614275.1 Streptosporangium sp. NPDC006013 | reverse complement strand
CCTGTGGCCCGGCCCGGTCACCGGAAAGCTGAGCGACGTCGCGGGGCTGCTCGTCGCGCCGCCCGTGCTCGCCCTCGCCTTCCTTCCCGCCCTCGCTCTCACCCGGGCAGGCCCCTTCTCCTCCGTCCTGGCCCGGCTCGCCGCACCGGTGGCGACCGTCGCCACCGGTGTCGGCTTCACCCTGGTCAAGACCACCGAGGGGGGCGCGGAATTCGCCTCCCGGGCGTGGACCCTGGTCGCGGGCCCCTCCCGGGTCCTGGCCGACCCGACCGACCTGGTGGCCCTGCCTGCGCTGGGCGTCGCCTGGCTGGTCTGGCGCGGTTGCCGGTCCGACCAGGCGGTACGGCGTGCCCGCGCGCTGGTCGTCGTCCCGTTCGCCCTCGTCGGGGTGACCGCGACCGCGTATGGCCAGTCCCCACCTGTGGCCCTGTCGGTCTCGGCCGACGGCGAATCGATCACCGTCCTCATCGACTACGGGCCCTCATCAGCCGCCGTCTCGCGGGACGGCGGCCGGACGTGGAGTATGCGGCCCGATCCCGTTCCGGCACCCGCGACACCGTCCGCCCCACCCTTACCCGCCACCCGCGCCTGCCTGCTGGACGACCCGAGGCACTGCTACCGCGTCTCCCCGCCGCGGCTGGGCGTCGACGAGACCGGGGACGGCGGGGCGAGCTGGAAAACGGTGTGGGGGGTCTCCGAGGGACGTGAGGACGCTCTGCGCCGGAGCAACGATCGCCCCTACACGCCGCCGTGGCAGGGTTCCACCGCCGTCGCGGTGCAGCGCGTGCCCGACGGCCACGTGGTGGTGGCGGCCAACGGCACCGACGGCATCGCCGTACGCGACACACGGGGAACCTGGCGGAGGCTCGGCTTCTCGGCCGACGGCCTCTCCACCGACGCGGCGATCCCGCTCGACGCGCTGAACGTCAACCTGAGGGCGGAGCACAGCGCCGGCCTCTTCACCGGCCTGCTCGCCTTCATGGCCGGTATGACCGCCGCCCGCCGTCGCGAACCGCAGCACAGCGGCCTGGCAGTGGCCGCGTACATCATCGCCGCGATCGGATACCCGTTCGTCCAGCCGTCCTACGGCCTCATTGGACCCCTGCTGTTCCTGTTCGGCAGCGCCTGCGGCCTCACCGCGGCGGTCCTCACGACCGCGGCCGCGATCAAGGCGCGCGTGCCGTCGCGGACCTGGATCACGCTGCCGGCCATCGCCGTCTGCATACCGGCCGTAATCTCGATGATCTTCTCCGGCTGGCTCTCCGGCACCCCCGACGACTACTCGACGGCGGAGTCCCTCGCCTGGCTCGTGGGCGGCGCCGGAGTCGGGGCATCGGTCCTGATCGGCTGGACGGCGGCGAGGAGTGCGGAGGAACGTCAGGTGGCGTGAACGCACGAAGGCCCCGACCGTGGCACGGGTTCCGGTCGCCGCCGCACCGTCCGACTCGGCGGGTACGGCGAACTTCGTGATCCGGCGGGCCGGGCGGGGCCTTCGAAGACGGCTACCTGACGGGTTCGAGCACGTCGAGACCGACGTACGGGCGCAGGGCCTTGGGCAGCACGACGGAGCCGTCGGCCTGCTGGTGGTTCTCCAGGATCGCGACGATCCAGCGGGTGGTGGCCAGTGTGCCGTTCAGGGTGGCCACGTGCTGGGGCTTGCCACCGGACTCGCGGAAACGCACCCCGAGGCGGCGGGCCTGGAAGTCGGTGCAGTTGGAGGTCGAGGTGAGCTCGCGGTAGCGGCCCTGGCTCGGCACCCACGCCTCGCAGTCGAACTTCCGGGCGGCCGAGGTGCCCAGATCTCCGGCCGCGGTGTCGATCACCCGGTAGGGCAGCTCGACCTTGGCCAGCATCTCCTTCTCCCAGTCGAGCAGGCGCAGGTGCTCGGCGTGCGCCTCCTCCGGCCGGACATAGGAGAACATCTCCACCTTGTCGAACTGGTGGACCCGGATGATGCCCCGGGTGTCCTTGCCGTACGAGCCGGCCTCGCGGCGGAAGCACGAGGACCATCCCGCGTAGCGGTACGGCAGCGCGGAGCCGTCCAGGATCTCGTCGCCGTGGTAGGCCGCCATCGGCACCTCGCTCGTGCCGACCAGGAACAGGTCGTCGTCGGGCAGGTGGTAGACCTCGCCGGCGTGGGCGCCGAGGAAACCGGTGCCCTTCATCGACTCCGGCTTGACCAGCACGGGCGTGATCATCGGGACGAAGCCCGCCTCGATCGCCTGCTGCATGGCCATGTTGAGCAGCCCGAGCTGGAGCCGCGCGCCCACGCCCCGCAGGAAGAAGAACCGCGAGCCCGACACCTTCGCGCCGCGCTCCATGTCGATGGCGCCGAGCAGCTCGCCGAGCTCCAGGTGGTCTCTGGGCTCGAAGTCGAAGGACGGCTTCTCGCCGATCTCCTCCAGGACGACGTAGTCGTCCTCGCCGCCCTCCGGAGCGCCCTCCTCCACCAGGTTGGGCACCGTGTAGATCAGCTCATCGAGCTCGGCGGCGAGCTTCTCCGCCTCGGCCTCGGCCGACTTGACCTGCGAGGAGAGATCCTTCGCCCGCTCCAGCAGGCTCGCCTTCTCCTCCCCTGAGGCGCGGGAGACCGACTTGCCGACGGTCTTCTGCTCGGCGCGGAGCGTCTCGAAACGGCTCAGCGCACCACGTCGGCGCTCATCAAGGTCGAGCAGCGTGTCGACGACAGAGTCGTCCTCACCGCGGGCACGCTGCGACGCCCGTAGCCGGTCCGGATCCTCACGAAGGGTACGCAGGTCAATCACAGTCACAGGCTACCGAGGTACGGCTCGCGTCCGCGCCCGGTTTGCTCCGTACCGGCCGACGATCAGCTCTGGCCGGTACGGATCCTGTCGAGCCAGGCGGCGGCCTCGGCGAAGTCGTCGTTGTTCGTACCGCGCTTGATCTGCGGTGCGAAGGCGTCGGCGCGCGGGTAGCTGCCCAGGAAGCGCACCTTGGCGGAGATCCGGTGCAGACCGGAGATCGCCTCGCCGACCCGGGCGTCGGCGACGTGGCCCTCGAAGTCGAAGTGGAAGAAATAACGGCCGATGCCGTCGCCGGTGGGCCGCGACTCGATGCGGGACAGGTTGACGCCGCGGACGGAGAACTCGGTCAGCATCTCCAGCAGCGCGCCCGGATGGTCGTCGGCCAGGAAGACCACCAGGGAGGTGCGATCGGCACCGGTCGGCGCGGGCAGCGGGCCGGGACGGGTCACCCGGACGAACCGGGTCACGGTGTCGGTGCGGTCGCCGATCCCGGTCGCGAGCTGGACGAGGCCGTAGTGCTCACCGGCGATGCGCGCGGCGATGGCCGCGTCGTACGGCGAGCCGGGGATCGCGACCTCCTGCGCCGCCGCCGCCGTCGACGGGGCGGCGACCACCACGGCGTCGGGCAGCTCGCGGGCTGTGAAGTTGCGGCACTGGGTGATGGCCGCCGGGTGGGTGAAGACCCTCTTGATGTGTCCCATCTCGGTGCCGGGGCGCGCCAGGAGCGAGAACTCGACGGGCAGCAGCAGCTCCGCGGTGATGAGCAGCGGCTCCCCCTGGGCCAGCTCGTCAAGGGTCGTGGTGATGGCGCCTTCGAGCGAGTTCTCCAGCGGGACGACTGCTCCGTCCGCCTCGCCGCGCCGGACCGACTCAAGGGCCGCGGTGATGTTCGGGCTCGGCAGACGCTCGGCCTCCGGCGCCAGGATGCGCAGGGCCTCTTCGGTGAAGGTTCCCTCCGGTCCCAGGTAAGCGAATTTCGGCATGACCTCAGGTTATCCGGCGACTGTCGAAAAATGTGCCCAAGGTCGCACCTCCGGGCCGCTTGGTCCTCCCCAAGACCATCCGAGGTCGCTCCGCATTAAGCTGCTTCGCCCCACAAGTCACATCAAACTTGGTCATTTCACACCACGGATCACCCCGTATCAGCGGAGTGCCTGGAATGCCGCTCTCCGTCTGGGCAGCCACACCCCCAGCAGCCAGACCAGGAAAAGCGCGCCCAGCCCGAACCCGTTCTGCACGATCTTGCCGAGCACGGGGCTGAGCACCGGGATCTCCGCCGCCTTGATCGTCACCCCCCACCAGGGGATCGGCAGCACGTAGTAGAGCCAGACCCCGGCGGCCACCCGGACCCTGACCGGATCGCGCCTGTCGCCGGCCAGCGCCCCGAGCACCACGACCGCCCAGGCCAGGTGGTGGATCCAGGCGACCGGGGAGAGCAGCACCGCCATCAGCCCGACCAGGGCGACCCCGGCCACCGGGTGCCCGTCGAGCAGCGCCCGGCGAGCGTGGCGGAAGCCGTACCAGGCGACCACCGCGACCAGCGCCACCCAGAGCAGGCTCGTCAGCACGTCGGGCAGGTAGAGCCGGATGAGCATGCCGCGCATCGACTGGTTGGTGGTCGCGGCGTTGGCACCGAGCCGCTCGGGGTCGAGCAGCGCGCGGAACCAGAAGTCGGCTGCGTCCGCCGGGATCACCACGAACGGCAGCAGGGTCAGCAGCGCGGCGGTGAGCGCGGCGATGAGGAAGGTGTCGCGCTGCTCCCGCCTCGCCCCGGGGCCGAAACCGGTGATGAGCAGGTAGATCAGGAAGACGCCGG
>NZ_JBEXUE010000651.1:0-4591 GCF_040614275.1 Streptosporangium sp. NPDC006013 | reverse complement strand
GGCTGCGCGGCCGGCCACGGCGGGCGGCGGTCGATGCGCGTGAGCACCTCCGGGAGTCCGAACCGGCGGTCGATACGCCGGGTCGCCTCGGCCCAGTCGGTCATGGAGCGCACCGGGGACAGCGTCTCGACCACGAAGGGATCGCTCCACCGCTCGACGGCGCGCCGCCAGAGCACGTCCGGGGCTTCGGTCAGCAGGTTTCCCACGCACCCCTCGTAGATCGGCATGGCGCGCACCTCGCCGTCGGGCTCGATCTGCATCAGCGGGAACCCGTAGCTCGCGACGACGCCGGGGTGCATCATCAGGATGAAGTTGTCGGAGGTGGTCACCGCCAGCGACGCCGGTGCCAGTGACCGCAGCCGCTCGGTGTACTCCTCGCTGGTCAGGGTGGCGAGCTCCGCGTTGCCGAGTAGTTCGGTCTCGGCGAAGCCGGGCCGGCTGGCCAGCCCGGACGGCACCGCCGCGGCCAGGTTGAGAAAGCGCATCCGCGGGAACCGGGGGGCGATGTCGGTGCAGAAATCCGCCAGCTGGTGGAAATTGCTCCGCACAACCGAGCAGTCGATCCCGAAGATCAGCGGAGTGCCGCCCTCTGCCGCGCGCCGGGCGGCGATGTCGTCCAGCAGGGCCAGGGCGTTCATCGCGCGGTCGAAGGAGCCGGCCCTGCCCCGTACCCGGTCGTGCGCCTCCGCGTCGGCCCCGTCGATGCTGACGGTGATCCGCTGGAAGGCCCGGGCCGCCTCCTCGGCGGTCTCGGGGGTGAGTGTCCATCCGCCGGTGTAGAGGTTGACGGTGGTCCCCGCCCGGCCGATGTGCTCGGCGACCTCGTAGATCCCCTTGACCACCAGGGGCTCGCCGCCCGCGAACTCCACCGAGTCCGGGCGCATGGCGATGATCGCGTCGGCGAGCCGCAGCATGTCGCCGTGGCTCAGCTGCCGGGCCGGGCGCCTGCCCGACTCGGAGTAGCAGTGGATGCAGCGCAGTGGGCAGGCGTAGGTGACGTCCCAGATGATGTCGGTGGGCTTGTTCACGGGGGCGCTCATGAGGACCTCCTCGTCGAGAGCGGATGCCCGGGACGGGCGCCGGGCGTTCGGTCGTTCGTCCAGTGCCCGACCAGGTCGGCGTACAGGGGGGAACGGGTCAGCAGGTCCGCGTGGGTCCCGGTGTGCGCGGCGGTGCCGTCCAACAGCAGGATGCGCCGGGCTCGGATCGCGGAGCTGATGCGGTGGGCGATGACGATGAGGGTGCCGGGCCGGGCGGCGAACGCGCTCTCGGCCCTCGCCTCGGCGGCGGGGTCGAGATGGCAGGTCGCCTCGTCCAGGACGACCAGGCGGGCCGGGGAGGCGTAGGTCCGTGCCAGGGCGATCAGTTGCCGCTCTCCGGCCGACAGCGCGGCGGGTTCGTCGATCTCGGCGTCGAGGCCGCCGAGCCGTTCGACGAGCGCCCGCGCGCCCACCCGGTACGCCGCCTCGTCCAGCCGGGCGTCCGCGGTGCCGGCCGGGCACAGGTAGCCGAGGTTCTCCCGGACCGTGCCGGCGAAGACGTACGCCTCCTGGGGCACGAGCGCCACCATGGAGCGCAGGCCGGGTTCCGCCATCGCCTCCAGCGGGAGCCCGCCGAGCAGGATCTCCCCGTGGGTCGGCCGCCGCAGCCCGGTGAGCAGCAGGGACAGGGTGGACTTGCCGATGCCGCTGGGGCCGACCACGGTCAGGTGGTCTCCCTCGGGGATCACCAGGTCGAGGTCGTGTACCACGGGCGTGGCCTGGGGGGCGTAGGCGAAGCCCAGCCCTTTGGCCCGCAGTTCGCAACCGGCGGGCACGGCGACCGCGTAGGCGGCGTCGGTCGGCCCGGTGGCGGCGGGCACGTCGCCGGCGGGCACCGCGATGGTCTCGGCGATGCGGCGCAGGGTGACGGCGAGGGCCACGCCCCAGCTCGAGAGGATGCCGGTCATCGACTGCAGGGCGGGCTGCAGGCCGGTCACCAGGTAGGTCACCGCGCCGACGACCTCGCCCACGCTCAGATGCCCCTGTCGCGTCAGCGGCTCAGCGGCGATGACCAGGCCGAGCAGCGGCACGTGGGCGCCGATGGCGACGATCAGCCGCCGGGACATGCCGGCCCGGGCCAGCGCGTGCGTGGCCGCGGCCTGGGCGTCCACCGCGGCCCGCACGGTGGCGTACGCCTGCTCGTGCGCCCCGCAGGCGGCGATGTCACGCGTGCCCTCCAGGATCGGGGTCGCCTCGGCGGTGAGCGTCTCGTCGGCGAGGATCAGCCGGCGCTGCCGGACCAGCAGCACCCGCATCAGCCAGGCGCACACCGCCACCGCCACGAGCACGGGTCCGGCGACGATGGCCGCGGCCAGGGGCGAGAGCACCAGCAGCCCGGCCAGCGCGGCGATCAGCGAGATGCCCAGCCCGTGCGTGGTGCGCAGCAGTGCGGACACCAGGTTCCGCAGCGTCTCCACCTGCCCGGTGATACGGCTGACGGCGGCGGTGTCCGGCCGGTCGCCGCGGGCGGCGCGGGTCACCGTGGCCGTGACGACGGCGCGCACGAGGTCGTCGCGCAGCGGCTCCACCACCGCGGCCAGATGGGGGAACATCAGTCGTGTGGCCGCGGTCCTGAGCAGCATCGCGACCGCGAACAGGCCGAGCCAGGCCAGGCCGGTACTCGGGCGTCCGGCGAGGAAGCCGTCGTCGACGGCGCGGGCGATGAGCAGCCCGGACAGCAGCCCCGGGACAGCCTCCACCAAGGCCCAGGTCAGGGCGAAGGCCAGGGGCCGCCTGCGGGGGCGCAGCAACGCGAGCAGCAGCCGGAACCCACCGGAGGGCTGGCCGTCCTCTCCCAGGCGGAGGACGGGCGCCGCCGTGAGCGGGGCGGATGCGGGGGTCACAGCCGAGCCGGGCACGGTTCCTCACTCCATGAGCTGTCGTCGCTTGCGTCGCCGCCGGGGTTCGGGCCGACGGCGAACAGGGCGCGGTACGCCGGGTCCTGCCACAGCGCCCGGTGCGTGCCCTGGCCCCGGATCCGGCCGCCGTCCAGCCACACCACGTGGTCGGCGCGGGCGGCGGTGGCCGCGCGGTGGGCGATGACCAGGCGGGTGGTCCCGCGCATGCCCTCGACCAGCGTGCGAGTCACCTGGGCCTCGGTCGCGGTGTCCAGGCTGGACGTGGCGTCGTCCAGCACGGTCAGGCGGGCCCGCCGCACCATGGCGCGGGCCAGGCCCAGCCGCTGGAACTCCCCGCCGGACAGCGGGGCGATGGCGGCGGGGGTGTCGTAGCCCTCGGGCAGACGGCGGATGACGTCGTCGACATGTGCGGCCCGCGCGGCCTCGCGGACGCTGTCGCGGTCGAGCGCGGGCCTGCCGTAGGCGATGGCCGAGGCGAGGTCGCCGCCCAGGAGGACGGGGCGTTCGAAGGCGTAGGCGACCGCGCCGCTCAACGACTCTGGAGCCACATCGGCGAGGTCGCGGCCGTCCAGCAGCACCTGCCCGCGCTCGGGGTCCAGCAGCCGCCCGGCCAGCAGGGACAGGGTGGTCTTGCCCGCCCCGGACGGCCCGACGAGGGCGGTCAGCGCCCCCGGGGCGATGTCCAGATCGATGGCGTCGAGGAGGTGGGAGCCCTCGCGGGTCACGGTCACGCCGCGGAACGACAGCGCGCCGGGACCGTCCGGCAGCGGGCGGGTGCCGGGCACGAGGGGCGGCAGCACGAGGACCTCCTGGATGCGGCGGGCCGCGGCGCGGGCCTCGGCGACCCCCAGGAGCGCGTCGACCTGTTCGATGAAGCCCACGCCCATCGCCGCGTAACCGGCCACGGCGAGCAACTGCCCTGGCTGCAACCGGCCGTCGGCGACGCCGAGCCCGGCCACGGTGAGCACGAGCACCTCGATGATGGGCAGCAGCAGGGTGATCTGCCAGACGCCCCGCGCCTGGGCCCGCCACATGGCGTGACCGGCGTCCGACAGGTCGGTCAGCGGGCTCAGCACCCGGGTGATCTCGCGATCGGCGGTGCCGGACGCCCGCACCGTGCGGATGCCGGCCAGAGTGTCGGTCAGGCGCGCGGCCAGGCGCCCGTGCGCGCTCTGATACCGCTCGTACACCCCGGACAGCCGGGTGACGAAGAGCCGTACGATCACCAGCGCGACGGGTATCCCGATCAGGAAGGCGACACCCGAGCGCCAGTCGGTCACCAGCAGCAGGACGATGCCGCCGCTCGTGCTGATGAGTTCGGCGGCCGTGTACAGCAGGGTGAGCGGGACGCGCCCGGCGCTCGCCGTGTTGCTCACCAGCCGGTTGGCCAGTTCCCCGGCCGGGAAACGGCGGGCGCCGGCGGCGTCGAGCCGGAGGAGGTGGGAGATGAAGCGCAGGCGCAGGGACGCCGTCGCGGACGCGGTGGTCGCCGCGCCGGCGAGGGCGCCGATGAGATCGGCGCAGGTGGCAACGGCCAGGACGAGCGCGAGGAACCCAGCGGCTCGCGCGCCCTCGCCGGACACCACGCCGTCCACGGCGGTGGCCAGCGCGGCGGGCAGGGCCAGGGCGGCGGCCGTCGACAGGGCGACGGCCGCCGCGGTCACCCGCGCCGTTACGGCGCCCATTTTCCCG
>NZ_JBEXUE010000650.1:0-4593 GCF_040614275.1 Streptosporangium sp. NPDC006013 | reverse complement strand
GTCCAGTTCCTCCACCCACTGCTGCCAGAGCGCCGAGGCGGTGTCGACCATGGTGATCGAGTGCTCTGCGCACAGGGCGGCGAGGGCTGGGCCGGCGCCTGCCGGACCCGAAGGAGATCTTCGAGGTCTGCCGCGGCGTCCTCTCCGGGCGCCCCGCGGACCTGGCGGGCCGTCGCCTGGTGATCTCCGCGGGCGGCACCCGCGAGGCCATCGACCCGGTCCGTTTCATCGGCAACCGTTCCTCGGGGCTGCAGGGTTACGCCCTGGCCCGCACGGCCGTCGCCCGAGGGGCGGAGGTCACCCTGGTGGCCGCCAACGTCGCCCTGCCCGACCCCGCGGGGGTCAAGATGGTCCGGGTCACCTCGGCCCTGGAGTTGCGCGACGCCGTGCTGGAGGCGGTGGAGGGCGCCGACGCCGTGGTCATGGCCGCCGCCGTCGCCGACTTCCGGCCCTCGGCGCGGAGCGGGTCGAAGATCAAGAAGACCGCCGATGAGCCTGACGCCATTCATCTGGTGAAAAATCCGGACATTCTTGCGGAGCTGGGGGAACGGCGCCGTGCGGGGCTCAAGCCGTACCCTCAGGTGATCGCGGGATTCGCGGCCGAGACCGACGACGTCCTCGCCAACGGGCGGGCCAAACTCACCCGCAAGGGCTGTGATCTGCTCGTCGTCAACCAGGTCGGCGACGATCTCGCCTTCGGCACCCCCGACAACGCGGCGGTGGTCCTCCTCGCGGACGGGGAGCAGGTCGACATCCCGCGCGGTCCCAAGGAGGCCCTTGCCGACGTGCTCTGGGACCTCGTCGCCGCACGCCTGGCCTGACCACTTGCCGTAGCCCGACTCCCGGCGGATACTGCCTCCCAGAGCCCTGCCACATCGCAGCCGGGAGGGGTTTGGATCATGCCTGTCGCCGCCGCGGTCAGGGCACGATGCCGAGCGCTGCTTCCTCCGGGGGAGGAGATCCACTACGTCCTGCCGGCTCTGTCGGTGGGCACCCCGGGCATGGCGACCTTCCTCATCGTGATCACTGACCGCACCATCTACCTGCTCTCCACCAAGTTCTTCGACCGCGACGCGCCGACCTCGGTGTACGCCACCCACGCCCGGCGCACCCGGCTCGGCCCGCTGGAGTTCTCCGCGGGCGCGGCCATCGAACTCGGTGGCATGGTGTTCGAGATCGAGGAGGAGTACGCCGCGGTGATCTCCGCCGCCGACGCCGAGGTCTTCGCCCCGGAGACGTTGCCGCCCGACCCGCTGCCCGATCTGTGAACCGGGCTGTTAGCCCCTGGGGATCCGGGTGGGGCGGGGACTGCGCATCCCGCCCGCGAGATGTGGGTGAGCCCGGGAGCCGGGGCTTTGAGTCCCGGGGATTTCGTGGGCTCCGGATCCTTTCTGGGCGACTTCCGGAACGTGTCCCGCCGCACGTCATGGCAGGTGGGTTTCCCCGCGATGGATTCCGGTGAACCCGCAGCCCTTCCAGTACATGATCTGAACATTTAGGGTGACACGATCTGAGACGGTTTCGCGGCCCCGCATCAGGTGGGGCTAGAATTCGCCGGAGCGCTACTGGTGTCCTGCCGATGCCAGAGCCCCAGACGCCAGCAGCCGCTGCATGAGGAGCCACTGACTTGTCCCGTCGCCTGTTCACCTCCGAGTCGGTCACAGAGGGCCACCCGGACAAGATCGCCGACCAGATCAGTGACGCGATTCTCGACGCCATGCTCAAGGGTGACCCCAGGAGCCGTGTCGCGGTCGAGACGCTGATCACCACCGGTCAGGTCCACGTCGCCGGAGAGGTGACGACGGAGACCTACGTCGACATTCCCGGTCTCATCCGGGAGAAGATCCTCGAGATCGGTTACGATGCCTCGCACAAGGGCTTCGACGGCGCCTCCTGTGGCGTGTCGGTGTCCATCGGTGCGCAGTCGCCCGACATCGCCCAGGGCGTCGACGACGCCTACGAGAACCGCGAGGGCGAGGCGGGCGACGAGCTCGACCGCCAGGGCGCCGGTGACCAGGGCCTGATGTTCGGCTACGCCTGCCGCGAGACCCCCGAGCTGATGCCGCTGCCGATCCAGCTGGCGCACCGCCTGGCCGAGCGCCTGTCGCAGGTCCGCAAGGACGGCACGGTGCCCTACCTGCGCCCCGACGGCAAGACCCAGGTCACCGTCGAGTACGACGGCGACAAGCCGGTCCGGCTCGACACCGTGGTCGTCTCCACCCAGCACGCGGCCGAGATCGACCTCAAGGAGATGCTCGCTCCCGACATCAAGGAGCACGTGGTCGACCCGGTCCTGGCCGGCCTGGAGATCGAGACCGAGGGCTACCGCCTCCTGGTCAACCCGACCGGCCGCTTCGAGATCGGCGGCCCGATGGGCGACGCCGGCCTGACCGGTCGCAAGATCATCGTTGACACCTACGGCGGCATGTCCCGCCACGGTGGCGGCGCCTTCTCCGGCAAGGACCCGTCCAAGGTCGACCGCTCGGCCGCCTACGCCATGCGCTGGGTCGCGAAGAACATCGTGGCCGCCGGTCTGGCCGACCGCGCCGAGGTCCAGGTCGCCTACGCCATCGGCAAGGCGCACCCGGTCGGCGTGTTCGTCGAGACCTTCGGCACCGAGAAGATCGAGATCAGCAAGATCCAGGAAGCTGTGGTCAAGGTCTTCGACCTGCGCCCGGCCGCGATCATCCGCGACCTCGACCTGCTCCGCCCGATCTACTCGGGCACCTCCGCCTACGGTCACTTCGGTCGCGAGGGCTTCTCCTGGGAGTCCACCGACCGCGCCGACTCCCTGCGCGCCGCCGCCGGTCTCTGACCCGCACGTTCCACGACGGCCCCCGTGAAAACTCATTCACGGGGGCCGTCGTGTGCTTGGCGGAAAGTGATATCCCTTTTAGGGCTTCGCTTGGCATCGTTGGAGTACGAAGCAACTACTTCTTCGAATCGATGACGATCTGCATCGGAGGATAACCCGGAGGGCTCGCCGTACCGGCCGCTCCATCAACGCCACCGCCGGGGAGATCCTCGCCCGCGGAGTGTCCGGCGAGGTGACCAGCGGGAGCCCACGGCCGCCCTCGCCGGGGACGGCGGTGGGGACAGCGATGGGGACGGAGCCCCGGCCAAAGTCGTAGACCGTCACCCGGGTGACCCCGGGCCCGCGGACGACCTCGACGGCGAATGTGCCGTACGGTGGTGTGGCGGAGGCACCGGCCACGAAGTTCAGCGTCCGAGGCGACGACGGCAGCGCGGCACGGTGGAAAAGCACCGGCGTTCGTCCACCCGCTCAGAACAGGCGCGGCCCGGCCACGAGATCACTGAGCTGGACGACCGCGAACTCGATCTGGCACTGCCCTTCCTCCCAGTTGGCGATCAGCGAGCAGCCTTCCTCCGCCAGGATGCTGCCGCCCGACCTGTCCTCTCGAAGGTAGCCCAGACCTTCCTCCCCATCGGTGCAGAAGAAGCTCAGGTGCGCGCGGAGTCTGGGATGTGTGACTGCGGCGAGTGCCTCCTGCCACTCCTCGGTGGCCTCCGCCTCGAAGGGAAGCAGGCTCTCCGGCCCGTGACCGATACCGACGGCGACCCGCATCGCGTCGAAGAGCGTGCCGTCCGAGACGATCCGCGGATAGCAGACATACCACTTGTCACTCCATTCCGGGCCGGCGAGGTCGAGTTCATGCCGTACCAGCAAAGGGGCCAGATCCGCACCCCGGATGAGTCCCTGCGAGAAGGAGGCATCGTCCAGATCCGCGGTGAATTCCGGGGGAAGCCCGGAATTCGACTTGGCGAACTCAAATATTGACCCGCTCGCGTCGAATACCAGCGGTGGTTCACCCTGGTCGTACGGGGGGTAATCCCAGACGACCGGTTCAGCGCCGCTCAGAGCGGCGGGGCGCACCCAGCCGCCATGCCGGTTGTAGCCGATCTCATCGATAAAGTTGCCACCGAGGTATGTGGCGTAGACGGCGTCGGGGTCATAGCTTGACAGTGGACGATCGAGCAGGATTTCGAAGGCGTCAGCCAGTTGCTGCTTCCAGTCGCCGACATCGCCTGCGAATACGGATGATTCACGTGTCATGTGGGGACCCTAAACAAGGTCCGCGCCCTTGGCGAGCAAGCGATGGCCACCCTTGACGCAGACGGCGTCGACCTCATATCGAAATTCTCCTCGCGAAGGTGATCCCCGGTTTCGCTTCAGGCATCCGGATTGTGACCCGATAGGAGTTCGGTCGGCTGGATGCGCGGCGGAGGCGATGGCAGGCCTCAGGCGTGGGCGGCTCCGGCGAGGATGCCGCCGTACTGGATGGCGACCAGGTGGCGGATCGGAATCGTCTCGTCGGGGGTGCCCGCCTCGGCCTCGGCGCACCATTTGGCGTAGGTGTCCGACAGCGTGCGGGCCCGCGCCCGGATGGTCGGGGTGCCGTTGCCGACGGCGAGCTCGCCCTCCAGCGCGCGCAGCAGCATGCCCCCGAACCTGAGCCGGACGCTGTGCGCGGTGTCGCGGCAGGACTGCCGCTCGGCGACGGTGGCCGGCCGGTCGCTCTCCGGTGCCCGCGCGTGGTGCTCGGCGGTGGTGGCCATCCCCTCGATCGGAGA
>NZ_JBEXUE010000649.1:0-4600 GCF_040614275.1 Streptosporangium sp. NPDC006013 | reverse complement strand
CGGCCGAGCCGGTGCTGGAGGTGCGTGACCTGCGCCGGTGGTTCGCCGGGAGCCCGCACCCGGCGCTGGCGGGCGTGAGCCTGACGGTCGCTCCGGGCGAGGTCGTCGGTGTGGTCGGCGAGTCCGGATCGGGCAAGACCACGCTGGCCCGATGCGTCGCCGGGCTGGAGCGTCCGGACGGGGGCGCGATCCTGCTTGGCGGCGCGGATTGCTCCGACTACGGGCGGATGGGGCGCGCGGCCGTGCGCCAGGCCCGCCGGATCTCACAAATGATCTTCCAGGACCCCTATTCGACGCTCAACCCCGCCCGGACCGTGGGGGCGACCCTGCGGGAGGCGCTGTGGGCCGACGGCCGTCCCGCCGGGCCGGACGACCTCGCCCGGCTCCTGGAGTCGGTCGGCCTGGCCCGCGACATGGCCGGGATGCGCCCGGCGGGGCTGTCCGGCGGTGAGCGGCAGCGGGTGGCGATCGCCCGCGCGGTGGCGGGCGAGCCCCGCCTGCTGATCTGCGACGAGCCGGTGTCGGCGCTCGACGTCTCGGTCCAGGCTCAGGTGCTGGGTCTCCTCGCCGAGCTGCGGGAACGACTGTCCATGGCGATGCTGTTCATCACCCACGATCTGGCCGTGGTCCGCCAGATCGCCGATCGGCTCTACGTGCTGGAGTCGGGGACGTGCGTGGAGACCGGCCTCGCCGACCGGGTGCTCGACGCGCCCGAGCATCCCTACACCCGGGCGTTGCTGGCCAGCGTCCCCGACGGCTCCGGCGACTGGCTGGACTGACCGGCTCGCGCGCCCCGGCAGAACCGCCCGCGACGGTCGTCAGTCCTCGGAGAACGAGATCAGGGTCAGGACGCGGCAGGCGGCGGAGCCGGTGGCGTAGACGTGGTCGGACTCGGCGGCGAAGCGCACGGCGTCACCTGCGGCGATGGTGACCGACCACTCCTCGGTCTCGACGGTCACCTCGCCGGAGACGACGTAGGCGTGCTCCACCGAGCCGCGGCCGTGGGAGCTCTTGGCGCTGCGGGTGTCCGGCGGGATGTGGCCCTCGGCCAGTTCGAAGCGGCGCCGGTCGGGGGCCGCGAACAAGGCGCGGACCGTCGTGTCCCCGGCGGGGAGGACGAGTCCCTCGTCGTGGCGGATCACCTCCGGGCCGGTCAGGTGGACCCGGGTCAGCTCGCCGAAGGTCAGTTCCAGGGAGGCCGCGAGCCGCGACAGCACCTCGACCGTGGGGTTGGCCACGCCGCGCTCGACCTGGGAGATGAGCGCCTTGCTCACGCCGGTCACCTCGGCCAGCTCGCGAACGCTGAACCCTCGGGCCAGGCGGGTGCGGCGCAGGTTGGCGGCGATCGCTCCGCGCACCCCCGAAGACTCAGGGGGAGCGGGTGTCATGCCGACGGCGATGCCATTCTCGCGCTGCACGTCTGTCTCCTCTTCCCGATCCGATCGGTATCCATGATGCAGGAGGTCAGCCGATCAGGGCGAGGCGGTGGGCGGCAGCGGCCGCCTCGCCCCGGGTGGAGACGCCCAGCTTGCCGAGGATGTTGGAGACATGGACGCTCACGGTCTTGGCCGAGATGAACAACTCGGCGGCGATCTCACGGTTGGACCGTCCCTGGGCGACCAGCCGGAGCACCTCCAGTTCGCGCGGGGTCAGCAGCTGCTCCCCGCTCTCCGTCCGGTCGGTCAGGGAGATCCCCACCCGGCGGGCGAGCGAGGAGATCTCGCCCGCCAGTGGCCGGGCGGAGATCGCCACGGCGATCGGATGGGCGGTGCGCAGCCGGTCGGCGGCACCGTCGCGATCGCCTGCACCGGCCGCCGCCCGTCCGGCGTGCAGCAGTGACCTCGCCTGCGGGAGGGGACGGTCCAGTCGTTCCCAGGCCGCGGCCGCGGCGTCGTGGTCGCGGGCGACACCGAGCCGGTAGGCCTCGGAGACGGGGTTGTCCACGGTCATCGCGGCCGCCGCCTCCTCGACGCGGGCGCGCAGCGCCGCCACCCGTTCGGGGGCGAACGCCCCGATCGTCTCGCAGACCCCTCCGAGCAGGTCGAGCATCCGCCAGCCCAGCATGGGCTTGCTCATGATCCGTTCCTCCCGGGCCACCCGCTCGGCGACCTCCAGCGCGGCCAGCGGCTCCCCGTCGAGCAGGTGCAGGCCGATCAGGAGCCGGGAGTTGGTGGTCAGTTCCTGGGTGAACTCCTCCGAGGCGGCGTCGAAGGCGCCCACCTCGTTCAGGACGGACCTGAGCACGTCCGTCTCGCCCCGGGCGAGCGCCACGTCGGCGCGGATCCGCCGCAGGTGGTGGCGGGTACGCAGGATGGGGTCCATGCCCAGGGCCTGCTCGGCCAGCTGGGCCGCCTCCTCGAACCTGCCCAGCGCGTCCAGCGCCTCGGCCCGGTTGTTGGCGATGAACGTGCCCTGGACCCGGTAGAGGCCGTACTTCCTGGCCAGTCGCTCCCCTTCGAGCGCCAGCTCGATCGCCTCGGTGGAGCGGCCCATGTTGTTCAGCGCGTCCACGTTGTTGGCGAGGGCGCGCAGCACGCTGCCGCCGGAGCCGACGCGCTCGCCGATCGCCTGCGCTCTCGCGTTGAGCCGGGCCATGGCGTCGACGCGTCCCGCGATCGAGTCGCCCAGCGCGAGGTTGAGCAGCAGCTCGGCCTCCAGGGGCTCCTCGCCGTACTCGCGCACGATCCGCAGCGCCTCCTCGGTGAGCGCCGTCCCCTCGTCCAGCTCGCCGCTGAACATCAGGTACGAACCCAGCTTGGACAGCACCTCGGCGCGGTCCAGCCCCGGTTCGGGGACCAGCCGCTCGGCATAGCGGAGATCGTCGAGCACCCCCGGCTTCCGTTTGGCCTTCTTGAACTGCGACCTCCGTACCAGCAGGTCCGCCACCCGCGCGGGCTCGGTCCGCTCGTCGAGCTCGTCCAGTGCGGCCTTGACGAACTTGCTGCCCCTGTCGACCTCCCCGCACGCGCTCGCGGCCTCCGAGGCACGCTCCAGGACCGTGGTGTGGTCGACACCGATGCGTTCGGCGGCGTCGGGGACCTTGCTCCACAGCGTGAGCACCCGCTCAAGCAGCTGCATCATCTCCTTGTAGGCGAAGGTCTTCGCGGCCTTGCCCGCGGCCTCCCAGGCGGAGATGAGGGCCCAGAGGTCGTTTCTGGCGGCGTGCCAGTGGTGGGCGATCTCGATGGCGGCCCGGCCGGGCGGGACGAGCGCGCGGTCGTTGCCGATCTCCTCGGCGAAGCGGGCGTGCAGCCGTACGTGCTCACCCGGCAGGAGCTCGTCGTGCACGGCCTCGCGGATCAGCGCGTGCCGGAAGACATAGGCGTGGCCGTCGGTGACCTGCAGCACGTTGGCCGCGATCGCGGTGCGCAGCGCGTCGTCGATGTCGACGTCGGACAGGCCGCTGACCGCGGCGAGCAGGGCGTGGCCCACCCGGATGCCGCCGGCCGCGGCGATGCGCAGCACCCGCTGGGTCTCCTCGGGGAGCCGCTCGACGGAGCCGATGATCAGGTCGTGCAGGGAGTCGGGGAAGGTACAGTCGCCGCCGCACTCCATCAGCGCCTCGACGAAGAGCGGGATGCCCTCGCTGCGCTGGAAGACCCTGTTCACCTGGGCGAGCTCGGGTGCGGTGCCGAGGATGCCGGCCATCTGGGCCGCCACCTCCGGCAGGGTGAGCCGGGGCAGGTCCATCCGGAGGACCCCGTCCAGCCGGCCGAGCTCGGCGAGCACCGGCCTGAGCGGGTGCTGGCGGTGGAGCTCGTCGGAGCGGTAGGTGAGGACCATCAGCACGGGAGCGGCGCGAAGGTTCCGGCTGAGGAAGGCGATCAGATCGCGGCTGGAGCTGTCGGCCCAGTGGACGTCCTCGATGAGGAGGATCACCGGCCGGCTCTCGGCGAGCCGTTCCAGCAGGGTGAGAACCTGCTCGAAGAGCCGAGCCCGGGCGGTGTCGCTCTCCGTGTCGCCGCTCGGCTCGCCGAACTCGGGCAGTAGCCGGGCCAGGTCGCGTGCCCCTCCCTCGGGGAGCAGCGCCGCGACCTCCTCGGCACCGCACTCGCGGACGAGCTGGCGGATCGCCGCGGTGAACGGCGCGTAGGCGAGGCCCTCGGTCGACAGCTCCACGCAGCCCCCGTTAAGCACGTGGGCGCTGTCGGCCGAGGCCCGTTCCGCGAAACACCCGATCAGCCGTGACTTGCCGACGCCGGCCTCGCCGCCGAGCAGCACCGTCGTCGCCGCGTTCTTCCGTGTCTGTTCGAATGCCTCGGTCAGATCCGCAAGCTCCGCCTCCCGTCCTACGAAGACGGGGCTTACCGCCCGACCCACCATGTCTGTCAGCATGTCATGCCTTACAGGTAGCACTCTCCTTATTTTTCGCTCGGTGAAATCGATCTTCTACGGGGGCAGAGAGGCCCGGCCGGACAGAAGGCGGCCGGGCTCTCGGGACGTGGTCATGCCGGAATGATCTTGCCGAGGAGGCCCCTGCGGCGCTTGCCGCCCGAGCGGGCCTTGCTGGCCTGCTGAGCCTCGCGGGCGAGGCGGTGGCTGTCGGCCTGCTCGCGGAGCTCGGCGGCCCTCTGGGTGATCATCTGGAGCTGAAGCTCGG